>JAGQIT010000560.1 GCA_020431135.1 Myxococcales bacterium
TCGACCCGGGGCGCGCTCCGATCGGCACGGCGATCGCCTCGCCGTCGCGCATGATGATCTCGGAGGTCACCGGCGTCTGGGTGAGGGAGCGCTCCCTCTCCGCTGCGCTGCCGGTGGCGGGGGGCGCCGCGTCTAGCGAAGTGGACGACGAGTCCGCGGGCGGGGCCGCGTCGCCGCTCGGCGTCGCTGTTTCCGACTCCGACTCGGTCTCCGCCGCGGCCTCGCTAGGCTCCGTCGGCTCGGCCTCGGCTGTGGTCTTCGGGCGCCCCGGGAGGGGGCCGAGGCCCGCCAACGTCGACGGCGGCGGGAGGTCGCGGAGCGCCGTGAGGATCCCCGGTGCAGGCCGCGGCGTCCGGCGATTCGCGCTCTCGCTGCCGCCTCCTGTCACGGCCGGGATGGTACCACGCCGCCCCTGTGTCAACGGCCGAACTGGGGGCTCGGGGCCCCCTTTTAGCCCGAATGTGCCCGCGCGCGACGCCCCCGGCAGGAGGCTGCGAGGCCGCGAGATCGCCTGCGGTGGCGGTGGTCGGGGCGCCGGCGCGGTCTCGCGTGGGGATCGTCCGGACGCGCGTTCGCACGGCGTCGCTCGAGGTTTCATCGCGCGCGCGCGGGCCGGCGTGAGGGGGCGCGGCGCTCGTCTCCTTGTTGCCATCCGGGCGCTGCGGCACACTCGCGTCCATGGCGAAGACAAAGGCAACACTCGTCTCTCTGGTCATGGTCGGGGCCTGTGCGTTCGGCGCGTGGAAGGTCGGCACCTGCGTTCTCGGCGAGGACGAGGCGAGCAGCGCGGAGCACTTCGTCAACCGCGTCTGGCTCGAGCGGATGCCCGAGGACGACCGCGACATGATCACCCACCTCGTCGCCCTCGACACCCGCGACGGCCGCTTCGGCGCGGTCGGTCGCTCGTCGGCGTGGCGCCACGTCCTCGAGATCTTCAAGTGGCACCGCGAGGACAGCCAGCTCACCCTCTTCTTCCCGCAGGAGCGGACGAAGGCGCAGTTCGACATCCGCACCTGGGACTGCAAGGGCGAGGCGCCGCGGCCCTTCGAGCTCTGCCTCGAGCTCTCCCGCGGCCACCGCTCGGTGACCTTCTACAGCCGCTACGACCTCGTCGTCGATCCGCACGCGGTCGCCGAGAACGGCGAGGCCGCGGTCGCCGAGCTCGTCGCGGAGCACGCGGAGCTCGAGCCCTTCGCCCGCTCGCTCGCGACGATCGACGCGGAGTCGATCCTCGGCGTCGACGCGGAGGGCGAGGACGCCGACGACGCCGCCGCCTGGTCCTTCTTCGGGCAGTAGTCCAGGAGCGCGGGCCGCCGATGCCGGCGACGGTCGAGGTCGAGCTCTTCGGGCTCCCGCGCCTCTACGCGGGGGCCGAGCGCTATGAGGTCCCGGCGGGCACGCTCGCCGAGGTCCTCGCCGCGCTCGCCGAGGCGCTCCCGGGGCTGTCGCCGGCGATCATCTGCGACGGTCGGCCGACCGAGCTCGTCCGCGTCGCCCTCGACGGCCGGGCGATGATCGAGGCGCCCGACCACCGCCTCCACGGCGGCGAGGTCCTGGTCCTGGTCTCGGCGCAGGCCGGCGGGTAGTGAAGGATCGAGGGGCGACGGAGGTGTGGATCGCGGGGGTCTGGGCGCGCTCCGTGCTAGCACTGGACGCCGTGCGCTCTGACTGCCCGCGCCTCGCCCTGAACCCGCTCGGCGCCCGCGCGCGGGGCCTCGACGCGCGATCGATTCGGGCGGCGGAGCGCTGCTGAGCGATGGGCCTCTTTCGCCAGATCCTCCGCGTCCATGTCAGCGAGGTCGGCAAGGGCCTCGAGTGCGCCCGCGTCCCCCTGGATGACGCGGTCTACCGCGACTTCGTCGGCGGCGTCGGCCTCGGCGCCTACCTCCTCTGGCGCTACGCCCCGGCGGGCGTCGATCCCCTCGCCCCTGAGGCGCCGCTGATCATCGCCCTCGCGCCGCTCCTCGGGACGCCGCTGACGACGACCGCCAAGCTCGCGGTGGTCTGCAAGAGCCCGCTGACCTCGCGGATCTCCGACGGCCTGTCGTCGTCGCGCTTCGCCCTCGCGGCCAAGCGCCTCGGCGTCGACGCGATCGTCATCACCGGCGCGGCGGCGGAGCTGTCGATCCTCCACCTCGACGAGGAGCTCGGGCGCTGCCGCCTCGAGCCGTGTCGGGCGCTCGCCGGGGCCTCGCCGGCGGAGGTCGGCGCCGCGCTCCCGGGCTGTCATGTCGCGGCGATCGGCCGCGCCGGCGAGAACCGGGTGCGCTTCGCGTCGATCGCCAACGACGGGCGCCACGCCGGACGCGGCGGCGCCGGGGCGGTTCTCGGCGCCAAGCGGATCAAGGCGATCACCGTCCGCGGTCGCGCCCAGCCGGCGCTCGCCGATCCGCAGGCGGTCCGCGAGCGCGCCCGCGACCTCGCCGCGCGCTCCCTCGGGGCGGCGACCGACAAGTACCGCCGCCTCGGCACCGTCGCCAACGTCGAGACCTTCGACCGCCTGCGGATCCTCCCGGCGCGCAATTTTCAGGCGGTGTCGATCGGCCGGCGCAAGGCCAAGCGCCTCGCCCCCGAGGGGCTCAAGGCGGCGGCCGGCCACGTCCGCGAGGGCTGCGCGGGCTGCACGATCGGCTGCGATCACCGCTTCGGCGGCACCCGCCTCGAGTACGAGAGCCTCTTCGCCCTCGGCCCGCTCTGCGCCGTCGACGAGCCGCAGCGGGTGCTCGCGGCCGCGGCCGCCTGCGATCGCCTCGGCCTCGACACCATCTCCGCCGGCGGCACCCTGGCCTTCGCCATGGAGTGCTGCGAGCGCGGCCTCCTGCCGTGGCCGCTCGCCTTCGGCGACGACCTCGTCCCCTGGCTCGAGCGGATCGCCGCCCGCGACGACCTCGGCGATCGGCTCGCCGAGGGCAGCCGCCGCCTCGCCGCCGAGGTCGGCCAGGGGAGCGAGCGCTTCGCCTGTCAGGTGAAGGGGCTCGAGCTCCCGGGCTACGAGCCGCGGACGATGCAGACGACGGCGCTCGGCCTCGCGGTCGCGGCCCGCGGCGCCGACCACAACCGCAGCGGCGCCTACCAGGCCGACCTCCGCCCGGGCGTCGATCGCTTCGCCGCCGAGCTCGAGGCGACGCCGCTACGGGTGATCGAGACCGAGGACCACGCCGCGCTCCTCGACTCCTTGATCCTCTGCAAGTTCCTGCGGGGGGCGATCGCGCGCCCGTGGGAGGAGTCGGCCGAGCTCCTGGCGATGACCGCCGGCCTCGACCTCGACGCCGCCGCGCTGCGGGCGACCTGCGCCCGGATCACCGGCCTGCGCCACCTCTTCAACCGCCGCGAGGGCTGGACGATCGCCGAGGACACGCTCCCCGAGCGCTTCTTCGCCGAGCCGCTCGACGGCGGCGAGGTCGTCGACCGCGAGCTCCTGCGGGCGATGGTCGGCCGCTACTACCGCGAGCGCGGCTACACCGCCGAGGGGCTCCTCGACGACGCGGCGCTCGGCCGCCTCGGCCTGCGCTCCCTCGCCCCGCGGCTGCCCCCGGCGGCGGCCGCCGACCCGTGAGAACGCCGACGCGGGCGCTGCGATCGCGGGTTGTCAGGCGGCGGCGGCTCGGCTAGTCACGCCCCCGTGACCGAGGTCGAGATGACGAGCGACGGGATCCGCATCCGGGTCCGCTCCACGTACCTGCCCGAGCGATCGCTCCCCAAAGATCGTCGCTTCGCCTTCGCCTACACCGTGTCGATCTCGAACGAGGGCGAGGACTCGGCGCAGCTGCGCCGTCGCCACTGGATCATCACCGACGCGGTCGGCGAGATCCGCGAGGTCGAGGGCGAGGGGGTGGTCGGCGCCCAGCCGCTCCTCCACCCCGGCGAGTCCTTCGAGTACACGAGCGGCTGCGTACTCGAGACGCCGCACGGCTCGATGAAGGGCTCGTACATGATGCTGCGCCCGGACGGGCGCTGCTTCGAGGCGCAGATCCACCCGTTCGTGCTCGCCGATCCGGCGGCGATGAACTGAACTGCGGCGAAGGAAGCGGCGGACGAGCCCCTCGGCGCGGCGCAAATCACCGGCGAGGCCTCGGGCGATGGTGCTTCGTCCGTTCTCGCGGTGACAAAAAGAGCACTGCGCGCGGGCGTCTTCTCGCGCCTCGAGTCGCGCCGGCGAGCGCCTGCGCGAGCTGCCGCGAGGCCGAACGCCGCAGGCTTGCCGCAGCTCCGCAACGGTGATATTTCGGCGCTCCGATGACGAAGGCCCTTGGATTCATGAATCTGAAGAACTGCTACCTCGCCGCGTTCGCGGCCCTTGGCTTGTCCCTCGCCGGGTGCGCCGGCGACGACACGGGCGACACCGACTCGACCACGAACGACTCGGCGACGACCTCGACCAGCGGCTCGACGTCGGGCTCGACCGGCACTGAGACGACCGGCGGCACCGACACGACCGGCGACACCGACACGACCGGCACCGACACGACCGGCACCGGCGAGGTCACCTACGCCGACGTCCAGGCGATCTGGGACAACCGCTGCGTCGCCGGCTGCCACATGCCCGGCGGGTCGAAGGCGGACCTCTCCCTCGAGTCGGCCGTCTCGTACGATAACATCGTCAGCAAGCAGTCGGCGCAGGTGACCCTCAACATCGTCGAGCCGGGCAGCACCGACCAGAGCTACCTGTGGAACAAGCTCAACAACACGCAGCTCGACGTCGGCGGCAGCGGGGCGCAGATGCCCCTCGGCCAGAGCCTCCCGGCGGACGAGCTGGCGGTCGTCGAGAAGTGGATCACCGACGGCGCGAACATGTAGGAGCACCGGAGCTCGGCGTCGAGGTCGACGCCCGAGACCTGAGGGGCGCGGCAGTGGCCGCGCCCTTTTTCTTTTCTTTTCTTTTCTTTTCTTTTCTTTTCTCTGCGTGCGCTGGCTTCAGGCGCCGGGGTCTGCCGACGCGCATCCCCGGGCGCTGCGCGGGCCTGTGTGGGCCCCTGCGCGGGCGTACGGGCGTGTCGACTTCTGCGTCGAGGCTGCTAGATTGCGCGGTGCGATGACCCGGATCTCCACCCCCTTCACCGACGCGGTCGGCATCGATGTGCCGCTGATCTGCGGGGCGATGTACCCGTGCTCCAACCCCGAGCTGATCGCCGCGGTGTCGGCCGCGGGCGGGATCGGGATCATCCAGCCGATCTCGATGATCTACGTGCACAAGCACGAGCTGCGCGAGGGGATCCGCAAGATCCGCGAGATCACGGATCGACCGATCGGCTTCAACGCGATCGTCGAGCGCTCGTCCAAGGTCTACGAGGAGCGGATGCGCGGCTGGGTCGACGTGGCCCTGGAGGAGGGGGTCCGCTTCTTCGTCACGGCGCTCGGCAACCCGTCGTGGGTGGTCGAGAAGGTCCACGCGGTCGGCGGGGTCGTCTACCACGACGTCACGGAGCGCAAGTGGGCCCTGCGGGCGCTCGATCACGGGGTCGACGGGCTGATCTGCGTGAACGCGAGGGCGGGCGGGCACGCGGGGGCGAAGTCGCCGCAGGCGCTCTACGAGGAGCTCTCGGACCTCGGGGTGCCGCTCATCTGCGCCGGCGGGATCGGCGATCCGGAGCGTTTTAAGGAGGCGCTCGGGATCGGCTACGCGGGCGTCCAGATCGGGACGCGCTTCATCGCCACGCAGGAGTGCAACGCCCACGCGGACTACAAGCGGGCGATCGTCGAGGCGAAGGCGGAGGACATCGTCCTGACGGACAAGATCTCGGGGGTGCCGGTGGCGGTGATCAAGACGCCGTACATCGAGCGCACGGGGACGAAGGCGGGGTTCATCGCCAAGCGGATGCTCCGCCACCCGAAGCTCAAGCACTACATGCGCATGTTCTACACGGTGCGGAGCGTCTGGCAGCTCAAGCGGGCGTCGCTGAAGGGGGCGGGGTACCGCGACTTCTTCCAGGCGGGGAAGAGCGTCGACGGGATCTCGGCGATCGAGCCGGCGGGGGCGATCGTCGAGCGCTTCGCGGCGGCGGTCGAGGCTTCGGCGAGCTCGTAGAGGGGCTCGCGCTGGGCGGGTGTTCGGGCGTCCGGACCTGTCGTATTGCGCATGTGTTCGGCGATCGCGGCGTGTGCCTGGGCGTAGGGCTTCTCGGGGGAGGGGCGCAGGCTGAGGCGGGGCGGGGTCCGGGGGCCTTCACTCGCTCAGACAGGACCCCGCTCCGGCAGGTCCTGCGGTTCGGGAGGGGACGGCATCCGGGGGCAGGCGGGCGGTGCGGGGCGGTGAGGTCGACGAGGGGGAGTGATCGCGTGCGGAGGTCGTGACGAATGGCGAGACGTAGAGGCGGCGTCTGGGGGCGTTTGGCGACCTGTCGTATCGCGCAGGTGTGGGGGGTAGAGTCCGGAGGCGGATTGGCGTCGGGTCGGTGGAGAGTCGGCGTCCGGGAGGTCGTCGGCGGTTCGAGGGCGGGCAGTGGAGGGGTCTCGGCTGCGGTAGGATGGGGAGGATGTTCGTCTCTCGAGCCGTCGCGTGCGCCTCGCTCTTTGCGGGCGCTGTCGCCTGTTCGACGTCGTCGAACCCTGGGACGGGTGTGCGTGCGGCGGAGGTCAGGCAGCCCGCGGTGGACGAGGCCCCGGCGCCGAGCGGCGGCGCGGAGCCGAGCGCGGAGTCCGATGTGGCCGCGGCGACCGACGAGAGAGGCGCTGGGGACGAGGACGAGGACGAGAAGGAGAAGAAGGAAGCGGAGCCGGTCGACCCGCTGGTCGCGCTGCGCGACGCGACGCCGCGCTGTGATCCGGCGGCGAAGCACTGCTTCGGGCTCTTTGTGCATGTGGTCGTCGATGACGAGGGGGCGCCGGTGCAGTCGCTCGAGTGGGTGACGGCTCAGATCGCGGGGGCGCAGGACCGCTTCGCGGAGGCTGCGGACGCGAGCTTCGAGGTGGTGGAGGTCGAGCCGCTGGCGGCGGCGCACCGCGACATCGTCAGCCGCCTCGACCGCGACAAGCTCGGGCGACCGCACTTCTCGCGCGGAGTGGTCCATGTCTTTGTCGTCGGGTCGCTCGCGGACGTCGACGGGCCGGGCGAGATCCGCGGGGTCCATTGGCGCGATCGGGCGAACACGGCGCGGCGCTGGGTGATCCTCTCGTCGATCGCCGGGTCGCTGACGCTGACCCATGAGCTCGGCCACTTCTTCTCGCTGCCGCACTCGCGCTACGCGGGCAGCCTGATGAACAAGCAGCCGGGCGGGCCGCCCTTCGCCGAGCGCCGCTTCCACGCCAAGGAGGCGGCGAAGATGCGGCGGGCGAAGGCGGCGATGATCGGCGACGGGACGCTGGTGCCGCGCGCGGCGGCGAAGCCCGCAGAGCCGGGGCCGGCGGCGGAGCCCTAGCGGCCTGTGGTGAGAGCCCCGCGCAGTACGGCCCGGCACAGCGGCGCTTCGTCGGAGCAATCGGGGCCGACGATCGCTCCGCGAGGCCACACACGACTCCCGCCACAGGCTGTTCGTCGGAGCAATGGGCCGATGAGCGCCAGCGAGGCGGGATTGGGCATCGGCGTTCGGCGAACGACGGAACGAGCGGGAACGCCGCCAAACTCTCTTTCCCGACATCGTTGGGAGTCTTATGAATTGCGGCTTACCGCAACGTCTTGGTGAATGCGTCGCGTTGGTGCCTTCGTTGACAGGTGCGCAACCGCGCTCTAGACCACGCCTCCCGACGCGCGCCTCCCGGACGGGCCGCGGAGCGACGCGCGCGGCAGAGGTACACAAGATGACGAAATCCATGGTGATCCTGACCGCGACCTCCCTGGCCCTCCTCACCGGCATGGGCTGCTCCAAGGGCGACGACGCGAAGTCGGGCGACGACAAGGTCGCCGCCGCCGACGAGGCGAAGGGCGACGACAAGGGCGAGGAGAAGCCCGAGGCCGCCGCGCCGGCGAAGAAGGTCTGGAAGGAGTTCAAGGAGATGAAGGTCCAGCTCGAGCTCCCCGAGGACGCGAACGTCGAGGAGCACAAGCTCGACGACTGGAACGGCTCGGCGAACTGGGGCGACTACGCCCACCAGCTCGACGTCAGCACCGTCACCGAGGCCTACCCCTCGGACTTCGACGCGGCGAAGAAGAGCATCGAGGGCGATCCGAACCCCTTCCAGAAGTTCACGAAGGAGGAGCAGAGCGACGACGGCTGGCACCTCGAGTACGAGCTCAAGTCGATGATGGATCCGAACCGCGCGCTCTACGGCGTGTCGATCCGCAAGAAGATCGGCGAAAAGGAGTTCGTCTGCGGGCGCAACGTCGACTCGGCCGAGGAGGCCGCGATCGTCGCCGAGGTCTGCAGCACGCTCAAGGGCGTCTAGCTCGCGGCGCGAGGCGCCGCCGCCTCGCGGCGACTACCTGGCCCGGGGGACATCCTCCCCTGGGCCTCTTCTTTTTCAACCGCGCTCCGAGGCCGCGGGGCGCTCAGCCTGTCGAGGCGATCGTCTCGCGCAGCGCGGCCCGCTCTCGGTCGACGGCGTCCGCCTCGGCGCCGCGGTCGAGGGCGCGGAGGCAGGCGGCGAGGTCGGCGAGGGCGTCGGCGAGGGCCTCCGTCGCGCTCTC
>JAGQIT010000561.1 GCA_020431135.1 Myxococcales bacterium
GCCGACGCGCTCGCGGCGACCGTCGCCCTCGACCTCTCAAAGAACCCGCTCTCGGCCCTCGACGGCCTCGCGGGCGCGCCCGCCCTCCAGCGGCTCGTCCTCGAGGAGATCGCTACCGCCGACCTCGCTGCGCTTGCCCCGCTCCTCGCGCGCGACGGCTTTGAGCTCGACGCCAGCGGAAACGGCATCGTCGATGTCGCCCCCTTCGCATCGATCGCTGGATCCGCCGACCTCTCCAACAACGCGATCGTCGATCTCTCGCCGCTCCTCGAGGGGTCGAGCGGCGTGTTCATCCTGGTGGGAAACCCGCTCGACATCGACCTCTCGCTGCGGGCGCTCATCGTCGGCTGCCTCGCAGCGGACCGCGAGTTCGGGTGGGGGGCGGAGGACCGCACTCGTAGCTGCTGGAAGCCGAGCTATGACGGCTCGTAGGGCTGCGCGCGTTCCCCAGCGTCGGCGGCGAGACCCGCGTCCCAGGCTTGCTTCGCACCCGTAGGAGGCCTCGTCGAGGGCTTCGATACCGCTCCGGGATGGAGCTCCTCGCCACCATCCACGGGGTCGCCACTCGCTAGCATCCGCGCCTGGACCGAAGACAGAGCGGATTCTTTGCGCCTGCTCCATCCGTCGGCGGAGATAGTCTACTTCGAAGATGCTCCTCCGCCTGCTCATCCTCGTCCTCCTCTTCACGTGGTCGCCACCAGCGCTCGCCTGCATCTGGGACACGGACACGCTGCTGGCGGAGCGCTCGCGCTTCCCGACGGCGCTCGAGCTGATGACCGGAAAGTTCATCCGCCACACGCCCGAGCTCTACGCCTGGCGCCTGCGCGACCGCCACGCGAAGATCGCCGCGGACCCCGACGACCTCAGCCTCGTCGACGACCTCGCCGTCGCCCACGACAAGCTCGGCGACCACGCGGCCGCGATCGCGGCGATGGAGGGGATCCTCGCCCGCGACCCGCGGCGCTACGAGACCCTCGCCAACCTCGGCACCTTCTACCTCCACGACGGCCAATTCGAGCGCGGCATCGAGTTCATCGACCGCGCCCTCGAGGTGAACCCCGACGCCCACTTCGGCCGCGAGCGCTACCAGCGGTGGCTCGCCGAGTACATCCTCGCCAGCAGGGACGCCTCGGGGGCGATCGTCTACCCGCTCTTCACCCGCGCGCCCCACGGCTTCGAGGTCTTCCTCGCCGCCAAGCTCGGCGTCGATCACCTCTCGGTCGCCGACGCCCAGGCGGCCGTGAAGGGCGTCCTCGGGATGATGCGCTTCGGCCAGCACGACTCGCCGATCCTCCTCGAGGCGCTCGGCGACCTCCTGAGCGCGCCCGACAACCAACACGACGCCAACCAGCTCGCGGCGCGGGCGTACCTCCTGGCCGCCGACGCCGTCCGCGATCCCGAGGCCAAGGCGCACTACGAGGCCCAGGCTTCGGCCGTCCTCTCCGGCTGGCGCGACGGCGGCGTCAAGGAGCTGCGGGCCGCGCTCGCCGACGAGCGCGCCGAGGCCGACGCCTGGTACGCCGAGCTCGCCGCCCGCGAGAACGCCTGGGTGGAGGGCGGCGACGACCCCGAGGCGAAGCTCGCCGAGCTCTACGCCGCCGAGCCGCGGATCACCGGCGAGGTCCCGCGCGAGGGCGCCTCCCTCGACGCGATCACCCGCCGCTGGCCGCTCCTCCTCGGCCTCGTCGCGGCGTCGCTCGTCCTCCTCGTGATCGGCCGCCGGCGCGCGCGGCCGCCGTCGATCTGATGAACATGTCCTCTCGAACACGTCGATGACCCAATGATCGCCGCGACCCGACGGCAGCGCGCGCACCTGTTGTCCGGGCTCGTTCTCGCGGCCCTGGCCGCTTGCCGCGGCGGCGCCCCCGAGGCGACGCCTCCTCCGCCCCCCTCTTCGCCGCCCACTCCGGCGCCGAGCATAGCCGGCGACCGCGGCCTCCTCTACAAGTCCGGGGACGTCGCGCTGCGCGTCGTCTGGCGCGCCGACAGCGACGCGCGCGGCCTCGTCGTCGACTTCGCGCCGACGCGCACAGCCGCGATCGCCGACGCCGACCGCCTCCTCGACATGGACCTCGTCTACGCCGCAGTCGACGCTCCGGCGGCGGCGCTCGCCGAGCGCATCGACGGCGCCGCCTCGCTCATCGACGAGAAGCCGATCGACGACCTCCCGCGGTTCGAGCGCGGCGAGCCGTCGCGGGTGACACCGACGATCTTCCTCCTCGACGGCCGCCGCGACCCCGACGCGCTCGAGCGCCTGCGCAACGCGCCCCCTCGTCGCGTGTCGGCGGCCGTCGTTCTCACCGACGCCGAGGCGACCTGCCGCGAAGGCGGGGCCCGGAGCTCGGCCGGCGCGCTCACCATCCTCGAGCTCTGCGCCCCCCTCGACGACGCCGCGTGGGCGGAGCTCCGCGCGCTCGTCGACGCGGCCGAGGCGTCGCTCTCAGGCCCACGCGCCGTGGGCTGAGCCGAAGGTGAGGCACCGACAGCCGGACCGCTCGCTCGCCGCCGCGAAAGAACTGACCAATAGGTCATGTGTGTCTTGGCGCTCGGCGGGCGCCCGCCGAGCGAGCGCGATCACAGGTGCGCGAGCGCTCGGCGCCAGGTCCCGCTCCGCTGGGGCCAGCGCCCGTGCCGGGGCCAGGTCCCGCTCCGCTGGGGCCAGCTCCCGTCGCGCCGGGCCCCACCGTTCACACCGCCCGGACCCTCGCCGAGATGCACGTCGCGCTGACGACGAGCCGCTTCACGTACTCGACGGTCTCCGACGAGGACCTCCTGCGGCTGCCCGAGTTCAAGCAGTTCAAGAAGCTGAGGAAGCTGCGCGTCCGCGACGAGTCGGCGATCGCGGCGATCCGCTTGGCCCTGCGCCGCCTCGCGCGAGGGGAGCCCTTCATCATGGGGACCCACGGCGACACGGTCCTCAACGAGGCGATGGCGCGGCGCCACATGGTCGCAAAGACCAGCGAGTACGTCGGCCGATTCAAGTGGACCGCGGGCCCCGATCCCGACTCCTGCTTCTACAAGTGGGTGCTCGGCGGCAGCGAACCCAAGGCCCGGGGCGGGACGATGAACTGCTGGGAGTCGGTCCTCTTCGGCGCGTATAAGGCCAAGCTCCTCACGCGCGAGCGCATCGCCGAGGTCTACGGCGAGTACGACCGGCGCATGGCGCTCAGGGAGGAGATCAAGAAGGAGCTCGTGAGGCCCTCGTGGCTGCTCGAGCGGCAGCAGGACCTGAAGAAGCGCGAACACGAGACCTACAGCGCGGAGGAGGAGGCTAGGCTCCAGACGATCGTCGACGCTGGGAAACAGCGGATACGCGATCTCACCATGGACATGACGGCGGTCAACCAGCTCCTGCTCCGCGGCGCCCCCACCGAGTACAACCCGCGCAACCCCGACTCGCCGCGCCCGCTCAAGGGCGACATCGTGATCTTCGGCTCGGCCGCAGGCCATGTGGCGATGGCGACAGGCAACCTGGCGGGCTCACCCGAGGTGCTCAGCCTGTGGCACTCGCCGGACAACCACGACTTCTTCCAGCTGACGACGGTGGCCAAGCTGGTCCGGGTGAAGCCGAACCGCGTCTTCTTCGAGTCGTGGTGGGTGGACGGCGACGGGCGCGTCTTCTTGCCGGTCACGACGCCCTCGCGCCTGTGCATCGTCCGCGTCGCCGCCCTCGCGTGACGGCCCTCGCGTCCGCGCTCGCCGTCGCCGCGAGGCGACGCGGACGCTCGGCACAGGCGGCTAGTTGCAGGTCCCGTCCGGCTTCTTCACGCGGATGTGGAAGTGGACCTCGTGGCCGGTGACGCTGCGCATGAACGCCTGCTTCCACGGCCCGTAGCCCTGGGTCGCCTCGAAGTAGGGGTTCACCGCCGCCTGCACCTTGGCGTCGTTGAAGAGGATCCCGCAGACCTCGCCCGTGTCGACGAAGAGGCGGGCGAGGTCGACCGCCGGAATCCAGTTGCCGCACGAAGTGTTGGTCGCGCAGTCGGCGATGAGATCGGCGTGGGTCCCGTCGTCGTGGGTCGCGTGGTCGACGTTGCTGCACCAGGCCTCGTTGAGGTCGAGGACGTCGATCGGCGCGAACTCGGGGCGGAGCGCCGCGAAGCGGGCGGCGACGGTCGTTAGCACCTGGATCGCCCGCCGGGTGCCGCGCGAGCAGTCGTCGTGCTTGTGCGTGTAGAGGCCGGGCGGATCGGCGTCCGGGAGGACGTAGTAGCCGCCCTCGACGTCGTTCTCGTCGAAGTTCGGCGGATCGCTCGCGCCGACCTCGGGAGCGCAGCCGTGGCTGACCGTGAAGGTGTAGGTCGCGTCGGTCGGCATCGCCGGCGCGAAGTCGCCGTCGACGACGTGCCACGCGCTGGCGAAGGCCGTCAGGTCCATGTCGGTCGCGGCTGTGAGTTCGACGATCGCGGCGTCGCCGTCGACGCCCGTCGCCTCGCTGACGATCACTAGGCTGTCCTCGTCGCAGAAGCCGGCCTCGCCGTCGAAGACCGTCGCCCCCTCGGCGTCGCGGAGGATCAGCGCGGGGTCGAAGTCGCCGCCCGTCCGCGCCAGGGTGAGGGTCAGCGGGACGCCGGCGCGCAGCGCCAGGGCGAACTCGTGGACGTTGTAGTTGCCGCTCGAGAAGTCCTCGTCGACGACGGTGTCGCCGCAGTAGGCGCTGAAGGTCAGGGTCGACCAGCAGCTCCCGGGGCCGCAGGGGACGAGGTCGAGGGGCTCGGTCGGCTCGCAGGCGACGCCGCCGGTCGTCGTCGTCGTCGCGTCGCCGGTCGTCGCCTCTTCGCCCGTCGTCGTCGTCGTGTCGCCCGTCGTCGTCGTCTCGCCCGTCGTCGACGAGGTCGCCCCGCCTCCGGTCGTCGTCGTCGTCTCGCCGCCGCCGCTGGTCCCGGCGGTCGTGCCCGCGGTCTCTGACGTCGCGCTCACCCCGTCGCTCTCGCTCTCGCCCGCGTCGTCGCCCGCGCAGCCGACGACGCACGCGAGCGCGACGATCCCAGCGCGACACGCCGCGCTCCGCCGCCGCGCGCAGGGGTCCTCATCACGTCGAATCACCATCAACGCGATGGTCCACGCGCGCGACCGACCCGGTCAAACAGAAATTTGCCGGCGGCCGGCGAGCTCCGTGCAGCTGCATCGAGCGACTCACAGGCCGCGCCTCAGCGGACACCGTCGCGTCGACGCGGCGACCTCTGCGGCGCGCGAGGTCATCGAGACGCCGGCGAAGCCCGGCCAACGCCGCCCCGGCCCCGCGACGCCGCCACGAGGCCAGCGCGGGCGCCGACCGTTGCATTCACAAGTACCTGTCGCATGCGCCATGAGGCCGTGAGACCACAACGCGCGCAGGCGAAGCGCCAATTGCACAATCCGCGACCTCCTCTACGGCCGCCGCCGCTGGTCGTAGGCCGCGACGGCGCAGCCGCGCGAGCCGTCCGCGACGACGACGCCAAGGCGATGAAGGGCGACCCCCTCGCTCCGCGTGGGGGCCAGCGGCAGACTCCCGCGTGGCCCAGGGTCGCGACTACCAAACGAGGCGCGCCCCCGCTCGACCTGTAGAAGGGCGCGCCAGCGAAGCGACCAGCCTTCGCCACAGGCGACGAGCACCCGGGGCTCAGCGCCCGAACGCGGGCTCGTCGACGAGCACCCAGAGCACCAGGACGATCACCCCGAGGAAGGTCATCGCCCCGCCGACGCCGCCCAGCCCGGAGACGCCGAAGCCGGCGGCCCCGCACAGATAGACCCCGAGGGCGCCGACCGCCGCCAGGCCGAAGGCCTCGCCGAGGATCGCCGGACCGAGCGCCCGTCGGGCGTCGTTGCGCTCGCAGGCGAGGCGCCGCTCGAGGCGCGCGCGGCGGACCAGCGCCGGCGTCGTCGGCAGCTTCGGCGACGGCGACGGCGACGCGGCCAACGCCCGCATCCAGCGATCGACCGCCGCGTCGTGTTGCTCCTTCTCCATCGTCTCCGTCATCGTAGCCCCCTCGGGGTGATCTCTTCTAGCGCTTCGAGGCGCGCCGGCTCCAGCGCGCCGCGGCCCTCGAGGAGCCGCGCCCGGGTCATCTCCGCCGCGCCCGCGCCCTCCCCCTCGCCGACGAGCTCCGCCAGGCGCTTGCGCGCGCGGCTGAGGAGCACGCGCACCGAGCCCGGCCGCACATCGAGGATCGCCGCGATCTCGACGTGGGCGTAGCCCTCGACGTGAGCGAGCCAGAGCAGCGCCCGCTCGCGCGGCCGCAGGCGCTGAAACATCGCCTGCATCTCGTGGGCCCCCCGCGGGTCGGCGCCCGCCGGCCCGCCGAGGAGGGCGGCGACGTAGCGGCGCAGGCGACCCTGCCGGCGGAAGTGATCGTTCGCCAGGTTGGTCGCCACGCGGAAGAGGTAGGCGCGCTCGTGGCCTGCCTTCACCTGCGCGTCGACGACCTGGAAGACCCGACAAAATGACTCTTGGGTCAGGTCGTCAGCGAGCGCCGCCTCGCCGGTGATCCGGTAGAGGTAGGACCAGAGGCGGTCGCGGGCGCCGGCGTAGAGCGCCTCGAAGCGGGGCTCCTCCATCGCCGCTCACGACCCCCCGCGCGCGGCCTCGACGCGGCCGCCGCTCACTCGATCACCTCGCGGTAGGGGCCGCCCGACCGGCGACCGCGGCGGCCCTCGAGGAGGTTCCAGCGGCGCGCCATCTTCAGCGAGATCACCGTGCCGACGAGGAGCGAGGTGCCGATCCCGAGGAGGATCACCCCGGGGAAGACGACCTCCGGCTCGACGAAGGCGGCGAGGAGGAGGAAGGCGAGGCCGAGGAAGGCGATCAGCAGCCCGGCCTGCATCGTCCGCATCAGCCGGCGGGCGACCGGCGCGTCGCCGTCGTCGAGGAGGCTGAGGAACTCGCGGCCGGCCTCGCTGCTGAGGAACTTCTCGAGGGACTCGGCGTCGTTGAAGCGCTCGAGGGTCTTCACGCCGAGCTCGTAGCGCCGCTGGATCGCGAAGTCGGCCCGCCTCCGCAGCTGGAAGAAGACGAAGCCGATCAGGAAGAAAAAGGAGAGCGGGATGAGCACTTCTTCGATGGGCATGGTCGAATCTCCGGCGACAGGCCGAGGCCCGCCGCGCACCCCCGAGACGCCCTCCCCCCCGGCGTGGTTAACACGGCCCGCGAAAAAACTCGGGAGACACATCCGTGAGGCGGCGAGGCGCCTTGAGTCGCGGGTCCGCGGCGAGCCACGGTCGTCCCCGGGCGCGTCGCGCCGATCTGCGATTCCCGGACCTACGGCGGCTCCACGCTGCACAGACCGGACGGCGACGCTGAGCGCGCGGGCGAAAACGCTCGCCATCCCGGTGAGATTACTCATAACATCCGAGCGACGGATTCACGCCCGGCGCGGAATTACCCCTTGGATGCCCGCACTCACCCAGCTCGCGCTCGTCGGGATCGCCCTCCTCGAGCCCTCCAGCGCCCCCCCTGAGGCGGTCGCCGTGCGGGCGCGCGTGGCCCCGAGCTGCCCCGAACCAGCGGACATCGCGCGGCGGATCCGCTCGAGCCTGGCCGACGCGCCGCTGACCGAGCCCCTCGCGATCGACCTCGAGATCACGGCGCGGCGCGGTCGGACAACCCTCGAGCTCGAGGTCTCGCACCGCCTCTTCACGGCCCGCGAGCGCTACCACGACGCCGACTGCGACGCGCTCGTCGACATGGCGGCGCTCTACGTCGCCAGCATCTTCCCGACGATCCACGCGCGGGAGCAGGAGGTCGAGGCCGCGGCGCCCGTCGCCGAGCCCCCGCCGACCCGCGGCGCCCGCCGCTGGCACAGAAGGTACAAAGGGACAGGTGATGACCCGGCGCTCGGCGCAGCGCCGCGGCGGGGCGCGAGGACGTCGCGGCGGAGACCTCGGCGCGCCGCCCAAGCGCCCGAGGAGGCGTCGCTCGAGGTCCCGTTCAGCGACCCGCCGACGCCGAAGTCCGAGCCCCGACCGCGGCGAGGGGCGGCCGCGCGTGTCAGCGCAGTAGGGGCCGCGCTCCTCGGCGGCGATGATCCGAACCTCGGGCTCGGCCCCGATCTCCGCGCGGCGCTCGGCGGTCGTCGCTGGCGGATCGAGGCCGG
>JAGQIT010000562.1 GCA_020431135.1 Myxococcales bacterium
GCCCGCGAGTAGGGGCAGCCGCGGCGGAAGTAGACGGTCACGACCGCCTTCGGGGGCGCGGCCGCGGCCGCGTCGCCGTCCTCCTCGGGCTCGATGATCCCGCGGTCGATCTGGTAGCGCCGCAGCTTGTCGCGGTCGGACTTCCACATGTGCTGGTCCGGGTGCCCGTGGTCGAACTCGGGCAGCGGATCGCGGGTCGGGATCCGGTCGAGGCCGACGGCGCCGCGGAGGCGATCGAGGGTGTCCGCGGCGAGCCGCACCGGCGCGCGCTCGGAGCTGCGCCCGCGCTCGATCACGACGTCGAGGGTGTTGACTGCGGCTCGGTGGAGGAGGGTGCGGATCACGGTTGGCGTGGGTACCGTCAGGCTGACGCTCCGTCAAGGTGGTCGTCGCGCCCATCGCGCGCCGAACCGCGCGCGCCCGCGAGCCACCAATTCGCCCGGGCTCGCGTCCGCTCAGGCGTATTTTGCGTATCATCCCCGCCATGTCCGCCGCGAAGCCCGCAGCACCCGGACTCCTCGTCGCCTGCGCCCTCGCCCTGCCCCTCGCGCTCGCCGGCTGTCTCGGCGAGCGCGGCGGAGACCCGAGCGCCGCCGCCTCGGCCTCGCGCGCGAAGGCGAGCGCGGGGGACGCGGAGGACGCGGAGAAGAACCCGAAGGGCTCCGGCCTCTCGAAGGACTTCGCCAAGGTCCGCGACGACGTCCCGCTGCCGCTGACGAAGCTCCTCCACCGCCCGCCGCCCGAGGTCGAGGCCGAGCTCGGCGACCCGCCCGGCAAGGGCTTCGCGCGGAAGTCCTGCGTCCGCTTCGCCCCCACGCGGATCTTCTTCGAGTGCGCCTACGTCAGCCAGGACTACGCGGACGTCACCGGGACCTTCAAGACCGTGACGATCGACTACGAGGACGGGGTCTCGTCGCGCGTCTCCTACAACGGCCTCCCCGGCGAGGGCCCGCTGACCTGGCAGGAGGCGCTCGACATCGTCGGCCTCGAGCTGCCGAACCCGCCGCGGACCCGCCACCCCGACGACGGGGTGACGGTCTGGTCCTGGTACAACAGCGCCGCGCGCCTGATCTACAAGGGTCGGCAGTACCGGGTCGAGGTCTCGATCGTCGACGACGACCGCAAGCGCGCGCGCGTCGACGTCATCCTCAACCACCCGCTGACCGACGCCCAAAAAGCGAAGGTCCTCGAGGTGAAGGCGCAGCGCCCAGGCGCAGGCGCGAGCGCAGGCGCAGGCGAGGGAGCACCGCTGACGCCCCCGTCGCAGATGAAGCGCGTCGGCGGGGCGCCCACGGGCGAGTAGCGGCGGCGCCCCGGCGTCTCGCCGCCCTGTCGCTGTCCGCCCTATCCTTTTATATCCATCGATCGCTGCGAGCAGGCCGTCCGCGTCCCAGCCGAGAGGATGAGCGAGGCCGCGTGGCGACTCCGCCTGGCTAGCCGAGGCGGAAGATCTTGCCCGGGTTGAGGAGCCCCGCCGGATCGAGGACGGCCTTAATCCCGCGCATGATCTCGAGCTCGGCGGGCGTCCGGCTGTAGTGGAGATGATCGCGCTTGAGCAGGCCGATCCCGTGCTCGGCGGAGATGCTCCCGCGGTGCTCGCGGACGAGGGCGAAGAGCTCGTCCTCGAAGCTGTGGCAGCGGGCGAGGAAGTCCTCGAGCTCGAGCGCGTCGGGGCGCAGGAGGTTGAGGTGGAGGTTGCCGTCACCGACGTGACCGAAGACCAGGGCCCGGATCTCCGGCAGGCGCGCGGCGACCCGGGCGCGGAAGGCCTCGAGGAAGGCGGCGACCTCGGCGACCGGGAAGGAGACGTCGGCCTTGAACGGCGTGTAGCGGTGGAGCGACTCGCTGATGTCCTCGCGCAGCGCCCACAGCCCGCGGCCCTGCGCGGGGGTCTGGGCGAGGACGGCGTCGGCGAGGACCTCCGCCTCCTGGGCGTCGGCCAGCGCCTCCATGAGCTGGTCGCGGGTCGCCTCGAGCGTCGCCTCATCGCCGGCCGACGACTCGACCTCGATGAGGGCATAGACCGGGTGCTCTTCCGCAAAAGGGGCGTCGGCGGAGCCGCGGTGGTGGCGGACCTCGGCGACGCAGCCGTGGTCGAAGCACTCGAAGGCGGCCAAGGTTAGCGGCGCCCGGCGGAGGATCCCGAAGAGCTCGAGGAGGGCGCGGTCGCTGGGGACCGCGGCGAGGGCGACGACCGTCCCGGCCGGCGGCGCGCACAGGCGCAGGGTCACCTCGACGATGACTCCAAGAGTCCCCTCCGAGCCGATGAAGAGCTGGCGGAGGTCGTAGCCGGTGTTGTTCTTGACGAGGGCGCCGCCGAGATCGAGGAGCTCGCCGGAGGCGAGAACGACCTTCATGCCCGAGACCCAGTCGCGGGTCAGGCCGTAGCGGATCACCTTCACGCCGCCGGCGTTCGTCGCCAGGCTGCCGCCGATCTGGGCGCTCCCCTTCGACGCGTAGTCGACGGGGTACATCAGGCCCGCCTCGGAGGCCGCCTCCTGGACCGCCTGGAGGGTGGCGCCAGACTCGGTACGCAGCGTGCGACCGTCGCGGTCGACCTCGAGAACGCGGCTCAGCCGCTCGAGCGAGAGGACGACCTCACCGTCGGTCGCGGTCGCTGCGCCCGCGAGGCCCGTCCGCCCCCCGGAGGGGACGATCGGCGCGCCGAGCTCGGCGCAGATCCGCACCGTCTCCTGGACCTCGGCGATCGTCCGCGGGAGGACGACCGCAGAGGGCCGCACCGGCCAGCCGCCGCGGCAGCGGTCGGCCCCGTAGTAGGCGAGGTCGTCCGGCTCGTCACGCAGGCGCCCGTCGCCGAGCGCCTCGTGCAGCCGCGATCGCAGCCTGCCTACGTCCACGGTCATGGCCGGCGCCCTCAGGCCTCGGCCCTAGGAGGACGACTGGACGGAGAGCGGGGCGCTCGCCACGGGGGCGGGAGCCTGGGCCGCCGGGGCCGGAGCGGGGGCCGAAGCCGGCTTCGGGGTGCCCGCGCGGAGGAGCTGCCGGACCATGCGGACGACCGACTTGACCACCGGGTGGCCCTTGATGAAAACCACGCCGACGACGTGGGGATCGTCACCGGAGACCAGAACCGCGTGCTCGCCGACGAGCACGCGGACCGACGGCTCACCCGCGATCTGGCGGAGGCGGACGGCCTCGAGCACGATCGGCTTCCAGTTGTCCTCGCCGACCCATGAGCAGTCGCCGGTCTGCGCCTGCTCCGCAGTCATGTCGAGAACCGCCACAATGCCGTCGTGGCGGAGGACGCGCTCAATTCTGGAGAGTGTCGTCATGGGTATTCCTGGACGTTGATTAGGACCCGCGTTCTGCGCGGGCAACGCGGCAAGGGTTGTACAAAAAGGCTCCAACTGCGTCAACGCCGCGAAGCGCCTCCGAGCATGCGACTCTTTGACACCCACGCGCACATCGATCTCCCCCGCTTCGGTTCTCCGGAAGAACAACGATTGGCGGCGAATCGGGCGAGTTCTGCGGGAATCGCCGCGATCTTGATCCCTGGCGTGGAGCCCGCGACCTGGCCGCGGGTCGCGGCGGTCGCGGAGTCGCTCAGCGCGAAAACGCCAGGCGTGCGCTTTCACACTGCCTTCGGAGTCCATCCCTTCGCCCTCAGCGATCTGCCCGCGAGCGAGGATCGCGCGCTCGCCTCGCGCCTCGCAGAGGCGCTGGAGAGGCGAGGGAACGCCGAATTCGCGGGTTCTGCTGCGATCACGCGGGCGCCGGTAGCGATCGGCGAGTGCGGCCTCGACTTCGCGCGGACGCGTGACGCGGCGACGCGCGCCCGCCAGCTCGCCGTTCTCGACGTCCACATCGCCGCCTCGCGGCGGACCGGGCTGCCGCTGCTCGTCCACTGCGTGAAGGCCCACGGCGCCCTCCTGGACCGCCTCCTGGCCGCTCCGACGCCGCCGGCGGTCCTCCACGCCTTCTCGGGGAGCGCCGAGGTCGCGGCCGCGCTCTGCCGCGCCGGGCACTACATCGCCTTCGCCGGCGCCGTCACCAACCCTCGCGCCCGCAAGCCCAAGGAGGCGGCCGCGGCGGTCCCGGCCGACCGCCTGCTCCTCGAGACCGACGCACCCGATCAGACCCCCTTCGCCCGGCGCCCGGCGAGGAACGAGCCCGCCTTCATCGTCGACACGGCGCGGGCGATCGCCGACCTCCGCGGGGTCACGCTCGCCGACCTCGCCGAGCAGACGACCGCCAACGCCTGCCGGGTCCTGCGGGTCGAGCTGCCCGATTGAGCGGCCCGCAGAGGACCTCTCCGCGACCTGAGCGACCCCTCCGCGTAGCGACGACGGCGCAGCGCTTCTGAGCAGCCGATACCCCCGTCGTGCGAGCGCCTGCGCGCGACGCCTCCGATCTTGCGGCCGCGAGCCGAGCGCGCCAGGGTGGGCCCCGCGGCGATGCGGCGAGCCTCTCAGCGACCGGGCACCTCTTCGGTCCCGACCCCACGAGCCAGTGGTGAGGGGGCCGCGCGGCCTCGGGTCGCCGCAGTCGCGGCGGGCCTCGCCTGCGTCCTCGCGATCGCCTGCGGCGACCCGCCGCCCTCGGCGACCCCGGCGGAGATCGCCGCCGCCGTCC
>JAGQIT010000563.1:0-2406 GCA_020431135.1 Myxococcales bacterium
TCGGGCAGCCCTGGGTCTCCTTGGGGCCGGGCTCGTCGGGGCACCTGTCCTCCTCGGCCTCGGGCGCGCCCTGGCCGGGATCCCAGAAGCCGTCGCCGTCGCTGTCGACGAGCGGGCAGCCCTGGGTCGACTTGGGGCCGGGCTCGTTCGGGCACTTGTCCTCCTCGTCCGCGGGCGCGCCCTGGCCGGGATCCCAGAGGCCGTCGCCGTCGGAGTCGACGAGCGGGCAGCCTTGGTTGGAGGCCGGGCCGGGCTCGTTCGGGCACCTGTCCTCCTCGGCCGCGGGCACGCCCTGGCCGGGATCCCAGAGGCCGTCGCCGTCGCTGTCGATCAGGTTCTTGGCCTCCTCCTGCTTCTTGCGCCCGAGGGTCGCCGACAGGCCGAGGAGGATCTCGACGTGGTTGGTCCGGCCGTTCTCGACCTGGACCGCGGCCGAGACGTTGTCGCGGACGTCGAGGCGGAGGGCGAGGAAGCGGTTGATGAAGAACTTCACGCCGCCGCCGAAGTGCATCGCCATGTCGATGTCGCTGCCGAGGGCGTCGCTCGAGCTGCCGAGGGCGCCGATGCCACCGAGGACGAAGGGCGCGATCCGGTAGGGGAGCTGGGCGATCAGGTGGCCGCGGAAGCCGTAGAGGACGGCGCTGCCGTCGTCCTCGGTCTTCGTCGGCATGACCGCGCCCTCGACCTCAGCGCCGAGGAACTTGAGCGGGTAGAAGGCGAAGCGCAGGCCGATGTCGGGGGCGATCCGCTTGTAGCGCTGCCAGGCGTTGTTCGGGTCGTAGAGCTCGTGCTGCTGCGAGGGCAGGAGGACGCCGCCGAAGATCCCGACCTCCATCATGTTGCGCTCGGGGGCGTAGCGCTTGAGGAAGGGCTGGCCGCTGGCGTCGCCCTTCTTCGACTTCTTGGCGCCTTTGGACTTCTTGGACTTGGACGCGTCGGTCTTGACGCCGTCTTCGCTCGACAGCGAGATCGAGCCGCCGGCGGAGGCGCCTGACTCGGCGGGCTCGGCGGCCGTGAGGGTGAGGGCGAAGACTGAGGCGAGCGCTGGGAGTGTGGACATCGGTCGATCTCTCGTAGGTGATGGATGTGCGTATGCGAGTCGTCGCGGCCGCAGCCGCGTGCGCGGTTTTCGCGCGGCGACCTCCCATCCGAGGTCAACCTACACACACGGCTCGCCGCGGAGGGGTCACAGGGGACGGCTACTTTTTCTCGAGGACCCTGACCGACGTCGCGCGCGGTCGCGGCCGAGCGCGCTCAAGGGGGCCCTACGCCGGGCTCTGCCGCGGTTTGGCGGCGGTGGTCGGGGGGCGCCGCGCGGGCGCGAGCGAGACATGGATCACGGCTCTACGCGCCCTCGGCGAGGGCGCTGCGCAAGACGCGGTCGCGATCGAGCCAGGCGACGAGGGTCGACGCGCGGACGCCGAGGGCCTCGGCCGCGGCCCCGACCTCGCCGTAGGCCCGGAGCACCGCGCCGACCTGAGCGCGCCACGCCTGCGGATCGACGCGGCGCAGCGCGCTGAGGAGGCGCTCGCGGGGCTCTTGGGGCAGGCTCATCCGCCGGAGACCGCCTGCTCGGCGGCGACGAGCGGCGTCGGGTCGTCGACGTCGTCGAGGAAGCCGGCCGGGAGCACGACCTTCTGCGTGCCGGCGGTCTTGCCCCGCGGCACCCGCATCGCCGACGGCGAGAAGGGGAGGTCGCGCTCGACCTCGGCGGCGATCGTCCGCAGCTGGTCGAGGCTGGTGACCTCCATGAGCCGGGTCCGCAGGCGCGACGAGCCGCGGAAGCCCTTGGTGTACCAGCTCGAGTGCTTGCGAAAGCCGCGCATCGCGTGGCGCTCGCCGAACCACGCGGCGAGGCGCCCCGCGTGGTCGATCATCACGTCGAAGACCTCGCCGAGGTTCGGCGGGTTTTGCGGGTCGCGGCCGTCGAAGATGTCGGCGAGGTCGCGGAAGAGCCACGGGCGGCCGAGGCAGCCGCGGCCGACGATGACCCCGTCGCAGCCGGTCATCCGCATCATCCGCAGGGCGTCCTCGGCCTCCCAGACGTCGCCGTTGCCGAGGACGGGGATCGACGTGATCGCCGCCTTGAGCTCGCCGATCGCCGCCCAGCGGGCCTCGCCGTCGTAGAGCTGGGCGGCCGTGCGGGCGTGGAGGCCGATCG
This sequence comes from Myxococcales bacterium, assembly GCA_020431135.1. GTDB lineage: Bacteria > Myxococcota_A > Polyangia > Nannocystales > Nannocystaceae > JADJRG01. Next base: position 2,162 of record JAGQIT010000563.1, read on the forward strand.
CCGCGCAGCCCTCACCCTCGCCGATCTTGCCGGTCTCGATGAAGGTCAGGAGGTCGTCGTTGATGCCCATGCGGAACTTGATGGTCACCGGGACGTCGCCGGCGCCCTTGACCGCGGCGCCGACGATCGACCGGAGGAGGCGGCGCTTGATCGGCAGCGCCGCGCCGCCGCCTCGACGCGTGACCTTTGGGACAGGGCAGCCGAAGTTCATGTCGACGTGATCGACCTTGCCCTCGCCGACGAGG
>JAGQIT010000563.1:2558-6286 GCA_020431135.1 Myxococcales bacterium
AACTCGCGGCAGATCGCGCGGAAGGGGTAGTTGGTCACGCCGGCCATCGGCGCGAGGACGACGGGCGGCCAGACCTCGAGGGGGCCGACGTGCAGCGGCGCGAACTCCCCGGGGGCCGCCGGCGGGACCTCGCGGTTGATCGGGCTCCTGTAGATCGGGTCCATCGGCGGGTGATAGCAGAAGCCTCCGCGGGCCGCCGCAGTCGCGGCGCGTCCGCGTCTGTGAGGCGGCGCGCAATGCGCGTCCGTTCTGGAGATCGGACACGAAAAAATTATCGTTACGTTCCGTCCATTCGTTGATCTGCCACAAGCTCCCTCGGCGCGTCGGAGAACGACGTTCGATTTCCGAGCGAGATGGTGGATCCGTCAAGGTCAGCCCGCGAAGGGAGGGGGGGCGCGCCGTTCTCGAAGATATCTTCAAGGGGGACGCAGGGACGTTGGCGGGGCGGCTTCCCATGATGAGCTTGATGCGGCGCGGCGGGGAGGCGGGGCTCCTCCAGGTGCGCTATGCCGGTCTCGTCTGGTCGCCGGTGGCGCTGGCGACGAGCCTCCTGCTCGGGGTCGTCGCGGCCTTCGAGTCAGGGCTGTGGGCGGCGGTCGCCGGCATCGCGGTCGTCTGCTATGGCGTGGCGTCGCTGGTCCTGCGCGAGCGGCCGCGGGTCGCCGGCCTCGTGATGGCGGTCGTCGCGGTGGCGACCGCGGTGGCGGCGATGATCCTCCAGCCGACGCTCGTCGAGCTCTGGGTGAGCCTGGCGGTCGCCACGGTCATGGTGATCTTCCCGGGCTGGCTCGGGCGCGGGCTCGCGGGGCTCCTCATGGGCGCGACGCTCTACCTCGTCCCGCTCGACGTCCAGCTGGTCATCATCGCGGTCTCCGCGGTCGCGGCGGAGGCGACGAACCGGACCTTCTCCGAGGCCGCGCTGATGACCCGCCGCGCCCGCGAGCTCCAGCGCCAGGCCGCCGAGGCGAGCATCGCCAAGAAGGAGTTCCTCGCCAACATCAGCCACGAGCTGCGGACGCCGATGAGCGGCGTCCTCGGGATCATCGACGCCCTCCTCGCGCGCGACGGCGATCGCGACACCCGGCGCAAGCTCAAGACCGTGCGCTCGTCCGCGGAGTCGGCCCTGGCGATCATCGAGGAGCTCCTCGAGTTCTCGCGGATCTCGGGCGGACACATGACCGACGCCCACGCGGGCTTCGACATCCGCGCGCTGATCAAGGACATCGTCGAGCGCTTCCGGCCGGCGGCGGAGAAGAAGGGGCTGAGCCTCGGGGCGCTGGTCGCGGTCGGCCTCCCGCGGCAGATCCACAGCGACCCTCGGCGGATCGAGCGGGTCCTGATGAGCCTCCTCCACAACGCCGTCAAGTTCACGGAGACGGGGCGCGTCGAGGTCGTCGTCGAGGCCCGCGTCGGCGACGGCGACACGGCCTTGCGGATCGTCGTCCGCGACTCGGGGATCGGCATCTCCGAGTCCGCGCGCGCGCGGATCTTCGAGCCCTTCGTCCAATCCGACGCCGAGACCGGGCGGCGCTTCGGCGGCGCCGGCCTCGGCCTGACGATCGCCAAGCGGATCGTCGAGGAGATGGAGGGGGCGATCACCCTGCACAGCGCCCCCGGCGAGGGGTCGACGTTCATCGTCGAGATCCCCGTCGACTTCATCCTCGGGGCGGGGAGCAGCGCTCGACGGCGGCCGGCGATCCCGGGGCTCGGCGGCGGCTTGGGGGGGACCGCCCGCGGGGGGGTCGCCTGTCCGGAGGAGCTCACGGCGCAGCTCGAGGAGTCGGGGGCGCGGCTCGACGACTCCGGGGCGGGGCTGCGCGCGGCCAACGGCGAGGAGCAGCCGGGGCCGGGGCAGCCGGCGGTGCTCGTCGTCGACGACGACCCCGTCAACATCCTCGTCACGTCGACGCTGCTCAGGCAGCTCGGCCTGCGGCCGCTCTCCGCCGAGAGCGGAGAGGGCTGCCTAGAGGTCCTGCGCCAGCGCCGGGGCGCGGTCGATCTGATCTTCATGGACTGCCGCATGCCGGGCCTCGACGGCTACGAGACGACGCGGCTGATCCGGAAGCTGCTGCCCGATCACTCGCGCCCGCGGATCGTCGCCCTGACCGCGAACGCGGCGAAGAACGAGGAGCGGCGCTGCCGCGACGCGGGGATGGACGACTACCTCAACAAGCCGACCCGCCTCCAGGCGCTGACGATAATGCTCTCGCGCTGGCTGCCGGAGGAGCTGCAGCGCGGCGAAGAGCCGCCGGCGCCGGCGGTCGAGGCGGAGGCCGGCGTCGTCGCGGTCGACGAGCCGACCTGCGAGGACGCCGAGCGCGACGGCGCCTCGCGGCGCGTGACGCCCTCGTAGGCGCCGCCTCCTAGAGGTGGCGGCGGAGGGGGGCGACGACGCGCTCGAGGGCGCGGCGCCACAGCGGCCGCCGGCGGGCGCGGTCGAGCGACATCCGCTCCGCGCGGGCGACGTCGCGGGCGAAGTCCTCGTCGAGCCGGCGGACGACGTCGCCGTCGAGGATCGTCAGCAGGAGCTCGTCGTCCTGGCGGAGCGAGCGGCCGTTGAGGTTGGCCGAGCCGACGCAGGCGACCTCGCCGTCGAGCGTGATGATCTTGGCGTGGATCATCGTCGGCTGGAAGTACCAGATCTCCGCGCCCGCCTCGAGGACCTCGGTGAGGAGCTCGGTGCGGGCGAGGCGGACGAGCTCGGAGTCGATGTGCGGCCCGGGGATCAGGATCGTCACGGCGACGCCGGCCTCGATGCGCGCGCAGAGGAGGCGGACGAAGGCGCGATCGGGGACGAAGTAGGGCGTCGTGATCCGGATCGATCGCTGGGCCTGACCGACGAGGGCGTGGAGCGTGAGGGCGACGTCGCTCGGGCCGTAGCAGGCGGTCGAGCGCACGACCTGGATCGTCGACGGCCCGGGCTCGCGGTGGTCGACGGCGTCGTCCCAGCCGGGGGGGAGGGCCTCGTCGATCTCGAACCATGTGCCGACGAAGGCCGACCAGAGGCCGGCGACGGCGGGCCCCTCGACGCGGAAGTGGGTCTCACGCCACTCGTCGGGGCTCCGCGCGTCGCCGTCCCACTCGTCGGCGATCCCGACCCCGCCGGTGAAGCCGATCTCGCGATCGACGACGAGCACCTTGCGGTGGGTCCGGTGGACGCCGCGGCCGGGTCGCCACGGCCGGAGCTCGCGAAACCACCGGAGCTCGATCGCCGCGCCCTCGAGGATCTCGAGGGCGCGCGGCGAGATCTGGGCCGCGCCGAAGGCGTCGAGGATGACCGCGACCTCGACCCCGCGCGCGGCCGCGTCCGCGAGGGCCTCTGCGAAGCGCTCGGCGATCTCGCCGCGCCAGTAGACGAAGGTCAGGAAGGCGATCGAGCGCTCCGCCGCGGCGATCGCTGCGAGCATCGCCGGGAAGATCTGGACGCCGTTCTTCAGGATCTGGACGCGGTTCCCCGCGCAGAAGGGGATCCCGAGGGTAGCCTCGGTGACCCTCGCCCAGCGCGGGGCCGCCTCGAGCGGGACTTGCGGAGTGCCGACCATCGACCCTCAAGCATTCTCGACGTCCGCGCCGACGTCCAGTCGACTGGCGGATCGCGCGGGCCCCCCGTAGGTTGTCGGCATGGACAGCTACGAAGCGATCTATCGCGAGCTCTCGGCGAAGCTCGAGGGCTGGCTCCGCGAGTTCATCCAGCTCCTCCCGAACCTGGTCCTCGCGATCGTCGTCGT
>JAGQIT010000564.1 GCA_020431135.1 Myxococcales bacterium
GATCCCGCGGCCGCCGGCGAGCGGGTCCGGGAGGCGCTGGCGAAGTACGACCTGTGGCGCCCAGAGTGGGCCGCGCGGCTGCGGGCCGAGCCCGCGGACCTCACCGCGCCGCGGCTCGGGCTCAGCCAGGCCCGCTGGGACGCGCTCGCCCTCGAGGTCGAGGCGATCCTGCACTGCGGGGCGCTCGTCCACTTCGCTCAGCCCTACGAGGCGCTCCGCGCCGCGAACGTCGACGGGACCCTCGAGCTCCTGCGCCTCGCCGGCGCGGTCCGCCGCAAGCGCTTCGACTTCATCTCGACGAAGGGGGTGTTCTCGGCGAGCGCCTACCCCGGCGACGAAACGATCGCCGAGGACGACGCCGTCCGCCGCCCGAGCGCCGACACCCTCAGCTATCAGCGCTCGAAGTGGGCCGCGGAGCGCCTGTGCTGGGCGGCCGGCGCCCGCGGGCTCGACGTCGCGATCTACCGCCCCGGTCGGATCGGCGGGCACAGCCGGAGCGGCCAGCAAAACCCCGACGATCTCCTCTGTCGCTTCCTCATCGGCTGCGCCCAGCTCGGCGCCCTCCCGGACATCGACGTCCCCGTCGAGGTCACGCCCGTCGACCACGTCGCGGCGACCGTCGCACGGATCGCCGCAGCGCCGGGGACGTGCGGCCGCGCCTACCACCTGGTCCACACGGCGCCGCTCGATCCGCTCGGCGTCCGCCGTGCCCTCGCCGCCTGCGGCCTCGAGGTCGCCGTCGTCGGCTGGAGGCGCTGGCGCGAGCAGCTCTTCACCCAGCCGACGAACGCCCTCACCCCCCTGCGCGGCCTCTTCACGGCCGAGCCCCCCCCGCGCGTCCACGAGGGTCGGCTGGCGACCGCCAACACCCTCGCCGCCGACCCGCGCTGGTCACCGCCGCCGGTCGCCGAGCAGCTCGCGGTCAACCTCGACTACCTCCGCCGCGCGGGGCTGCTCGCGCACGACGCGAGAGGGGGAGCGGATCGATGAGCGTCCTCCGAGGGATCAGCGCGGCGATCAACGGGATCGGCGGCGCCGCCGGCCGACTCGGCCTCCAGCTCCCGCGCCTGTCGATCGCGGGCGTCGAGCGAGCCGCCGCGCGCAGGGCCGGCGTCGACGACTTCGCCGACGGCGCGCACCGTGAGGGCCTCGCCGCGCTCATCGAGGCCGCCGACTCCTCCGCGCTCAACACGATCGGCCGCCTCCACATGGCCTCGCTGCTCACCCAGGTGCTGGCGACGCGCTTGCGGCTGATCCAGGCGCGGCGCGACAGGCCGGCGATCGATCGCGGACCCGCGCTGCCGCCGATCCTCGTCTGCGGCCTCCCGCGCTCGGGCACCACCTTCCTCCACCGGCTCCTCGCCGAGCGGGAGGACGCGCGCCCGCTGCCGCTCTGGGAGCTGATGGAGCCGATCCCTGGCCCAGGGCCCGATCGTCGCCTCGCCGAGGCCGAGGCGCGGATGCGCCGGCTCGCCGCGCTCAGCACCGCCAACCTCGACGCCCAGCACCTGATGCGCGCGGAGCTCCCCGACGAGTGCGGGCACCTCTTCAAGTGCACGATGTACTCGTCGATCTTCTGGCAGGCGCCGCTCTACTCCTACCTCGAGTGGTACCTCGGCGCCGACACGCGGGCGCCCTACCGAGACTACCGCGCGCTCCTCGGCCTCCTCGATCGCCCCGGCCGTCGGCTCGTTCTCAAGGACCCCTTCCACGCCCGCCACCTCTCGAGCCTCTTCGCGGTGCTCCCGGAGGCGCTCGTGGTCCAGACCCACCGCGATCCCCTCGAGGTCCTCCCGAGCTTCCACAAGCTGACGACCTCGGTGCACCGGCTCTTCACGGCGCGCCCAGACACCGCGCGCGCCGTCGAGCTCAACACCCGCTGGCTCGCGGACCTCGTCGAGCGCAGCGCGGCCGATCGCGCGGCGCTCCCCGAGCGCCGGGTGTGCGACGTCCGCTACCGCGATCTCGTCGCGGATCCGGTCGGCGTCGTCGCCCGGATCCACGCGGCCTTCGACCTCGAGTTCTCGCCCGCGCTCGCGGCCCGACTCGAGCGCTTCGTCGCCGCCAACGGCCAGCGAAAGTACGGCGCCAACCCCTACACGCTCGAGCAATTCGGCCAGCGGCGCGAGGCGATCGCCGAGCGCTTCGCGACCTACCGCGCGACCTTCGCCTGACGCCTCCTCAGGCGCGCGGGTGCGGACCAGGCTGCGCGTGCGCGCCGACGTAGGGGACGACGCGATCGCCGTTGACGCCGGAGCGATCGCTGCCGCGGACGAGGATCGCCCGCCAGCGGTCGAGCTGGAGGCCGGCGATGCGGAGGTAGGAGATCGACAGCCCCTCTTCGCCGAGCACCAGCGGGTTGTGGATCTTGACGCTGGGGACGACGTAGCGCGCCGACATCCCGAGCCGCGACTGATCCTCCGTCGAATTCGGGAGCGCGCCGTGCATCAGCCGCTCGGTGAAGATCACGAACTGGCCGGCCTTCATCTCGAGGTCGACGACGCGCGACGGGTCGACCTCGTTGTAGGTCTGGAGGAGCCGGGTCCCGAAGCGGTCCATCTTGTTGTCGGCGTGCTTGACCGGATCGTACTCCTCGATCCGCATCGGCTCGATCTCGCGGTGCGAGCCGCGGACGACGCGGAGGCAGCCGTTCTCGCGCGTCGAGTCGGTGATCGCGACCCACACCGTGAGCTGGAAGAGCTGGCTCAGGTCGGGGGGCGTGAGCGTGGCGACGCGCATCGTCTCGTTGAGGTACGACGACGCCTGATGCCAGCCGGTGCCGCCCATCTTCGGGTACTTCGGGAAGAACTGGCTCCGCCACAGCAGGAGGTCGGGGCCGAGGAGCTGAGCGACCCGCTCGACGATCGCCGGGTGGGCGTAGAGATCGAGGAGCTCAGGATCGTCGAGGTGCTTGTCGCGCGCGTTGAGGCCGCGGGTCGCGTACTCGGCGTTCGTCATCTCGTCGTCGCGGCCCGCGTCGATGTCGTCGCCGACGAAGCGGTAGCTCCCCGGCGGGTAGGTCTTTGACGGCGCGTCCCAGAGCCCCCACATCTTCTCTTGGCGGGCCGCCATCGCCTCCGGAGGGCACAGCTCAAACGGGCCGAGGAAGCCGTCGTCGTAGAATTGGCGGACGTCGCCCTCGCTGAGCGCGTACGGAGGCGCCGCCTCGACCCGCGGGGCGAACGACGCCGGCGGATCGAGCTTGCAGTGGACGTCGATGTAGACCCGGCCGAGGCGGTGGGCGAGGAACGACCGCAGCATCTCGAAGTTCCAGCTGAGCGGGAGCTTGTAGAGCACGCGATCGGGCATGAAGCGGTGGAGCGGCCGCATCTTGCCGAGGGCGTAGCCGACGGCGAGCGGAACGGGGCGGATGACCCGCTTGGGTCGAGTGCGTGGCATGATCAGCCTCCTCTCGGCGCTGCACCCGAGCGCGCGTCGTCGTGACGGAGCCCGGCAGCGAATTCACAGAGCTCCGCGTCGCTGGCCTCGATCGCCTCCTTGAGGCCCGCGGCGTCGCTGCGGATGGTCGGATCGGTCGTGAGATCGCAGTGCAGCTCCCCAGCGTAGCTGACGTACGTCATCGTCGCGCCGTGATAGGGCAGCAGCGGCGGGATCGCGTGGAGTCTGCGGAGCGTCTGTCCGCCGAGCTCGAGGCGCTCGCCAGACCAGCGCCGGAAGTTCGAGAAGAACGGCGGCATCGTCGCGAACACTCGATCGATCACGGGCTGCGGCATCCGCAGGACCGCCCGGCGGAGCCAGGACGCGACCGGCGACGGCTCGGCGAGCAGGCGAGCGCGCTCGCTGGCGACGGCGCGAAGCGACGCCTCGACGCTGAGCCCGCGAGGGTCGTGCGCGAGGCGGAGCGTGCGGACGAGGTTCCCGATGTGAACGCGGTGCGCTGGCGGTCGCGCGCTCGTCGGCGCGAGCAACGACGCGGTGCCGCAGACGCGCGCGATCGCGCGCGCCGAGAG
>JAGQIT010000565.1:0-4661 GCA_020431135.1 Myxococcales bacterium
GCAGAAGGTCAAGCGCATGTACGGCCTGCTCGAGAAGCAGTTCCGCGGCTACTACCACAAGGCGTCGCGGATGAAGGGCGTCACGGGTGAGAACCTGCTCCGCCTCCTCGAGTGTCGCCTCGACAACGTCACGCTGCGCTGCGGCTTCTCGGCGAGCCACGCCGAGGCCCGTCAGCTCGTCCGTCACGGTCACTTCACGGTCAACGGCAAGCGGGTCAACATCCCGAGCTTCCAGGTCCGTGAGGGCGACGTCATCGCTGTCCGCGAGAAGAGCAAGAAGGTCCAGAAGATCGTGGACGCGATCGGCAACGTCGACCGCGTGCCGCGGCCTGCCTGGATCGACCTCGACAAGGACAGCTTCACCGGCAAGGTCACCGCCCTGCCGCAGCGCTCCGACGTCGCGGCCGACATCGACGAGCAGCTCATCGTCGAGCTCTACTCGAAGTAAGCGGGAGGGAATCGATGCAGGATACCAACACCATTGCGCGCAACTGGCGGGACCTGATCCGGCCGAAGAAGCTCGAGGCCGCCGACACAGGTTCGCTCGCCGACACCTACGGCAAGTTCACCTGCGAGCCGCTCGAGCGCGGCTACGGGATCACCCTCGGAAACAGCCTCCGCCGGGTGCTCCTGTCGTCGCTCCAGGGCTCGGCGATCACCTCCGTCCGCATCGACGGTGCGCTCCACGAGTTCACCACGATCCCGGGGGTCGTTGAGGACGTCACGGACATCATCCTCAACGTCAAGGCGCTGCTCCTGCGTATGGACGACGCCACCCCGCGGACGCTGATCATCGACAAGCAGGGCGACGGCCCGGTCACGGCCGCCGACATCCAGGCGCCCGCCGGCGTCAACGTTCTCCGACCCGAGCAGCACATCGCCACCCTGAGCCAGGGCGGCCGGCTGCGGATGGAGATGACCTGCGCCATGGGTCGCGGCTACGCGACCGCGGATCAGAACAAGACCGAGAACATGCCGATCGGCGTCATCCCGATCGACTCCCTGTTCTCGCCGATCCAGAAGGTCAACTACCGGGTCACCAACGCCCGCGTCGGCCACCGGACGGACTACGACCGCCTGATCCTCGAGGTCTGGACCGACGGCTCCGTGCAGCCCGAGGACGCCGTCGCCTACGCGGCGAAGATCCTCAAGGAGCAGCTGTCGATCTTCATCAACCGCGAGGAGATCGAGGAGGCGGCGCCGCAGCAGCAGAGCGAGGCGGACAAGCTCAACGAGTACCTCTGGCGCTCGGTCGATGAGCTCGAGCTGAGCGTCCGCTCGGCGAACTGCCTTCAGAACGCGAACATCCACTACATCGGCGACCTGGTCCAGCGGACCGAGACCGAGATGCTCAAGACCAAGAACTTTGGTCGCAAGTCGCTCAAGGAGATCAAAGAGATCCTCGCGAGCATGGGCCTCGCTCTCGGCATGAAGATCGAGAACTGGCAGGGCCCGCCTTCCCGAGAGGAGACATAGCCCATGCGTCACCGCAAGTCCGGGCGCAAGCTGGGGCGCAACGCGTCCCACCGCCGCGCCATGTTCCGCAACATGGTCACTTCGCTGATCGAGCACGAGCGGATCACCACCACTGAGGCCAAGGCCAAGGAGCTCCGTCGCTTCGCCGATCGGACCATCTCCGTCAGCCTCCGCCTCGGCGACCTCCTGACCAAGCCCCGCGAGGAGCGGAGCCGTGAGGAGCACGCCCGCTACGTCCACGCCCTGCGCATGGCGAGCCGGATGATCCAGACCCGCGAGGTCCTCCACAAGCTCTTCGGCGAGGTCGCGCCGAAGCTCCAGGGCCGCCCCGGCGGCTTCACCCGCCTGATCAAGGTCGGCCGTCGCCGCGGCGACGCCGCGCCGATGGTCATGGTCGAGCTGGTCACCGAGCCCCTCAAGGCGAAGGAGGCCGCCCCGGCCGCGGCCGAGGCGAGCGAGTAGGGCCTAGGCCTCTCGCTCACGAAGAGCGCCGCGACCGAGAGGTCGCGGCGCTTTTTTGTCGTCTCGTCGGATGCGCGGAGGGACCAACGGCGCACCGAGATGCCGTGAATACGACCCGCGGCGCGTTGTGAGCTGCTCTGTCGCCGCGTGGCGGCGAGCAGCTCAGGCGCAGCGGTGGCGGCGAGCTCAGGCGTAGCGGTGGCGGCGATGTGCTCAGTGCCGCGCGGCCGCTCGACGAACGTGGCCGCGCCTGTCGGGGACGGTCGAGCCCGGGCTCAGTCGATGCCGAGGCCGGCGTGCCAGAGCGGGCGGTCGCCGCGGCGGGCGGCCATCGCCGCGAGGATGTGGTGCGCCCGCATGCCGGTCTGGACGCACGCGAGCTCAGCGGCGTCCTTGGCGTCCTTGTCGATGAACTGGTTGTCGACGCGGGTCGCATAGACGGCGCAGACGGCCCCGGCGGCGAAGCGGCCGACGGTCGAGAGGGTGAGGAGGGTCGAGGCCTCCATCTCGAGGTTGCGGACGCCCTGGGCGGCGAGGCGGTCGACGATCGCGGGGTCGCGGGGCGGGAAGCGCGGGTTGTGCCGGCCTTGGGCGCCGTAGAAGCCGGGGGCCGTCGCCGTGATCCCGAGGTGGACGGGGCGGCCGAGCTCCTCCGCGGCCTGGGCGAGGGCGAGGATCACCTGCGGATCGGCGACGGCCGGGTAGCCGGGATCGACGAAGTGGAGGCTGGCGCTCTCCATGCGCAGCGCGCCCTGGGTGATCACGAGGTCGCCGAGGTTCATCCCGGCCTGGAGGGCGCCGCTCGAGCCGCAGCGGATCATCACCGGGTGCTCCACGCACTTGCACAGCTCGATGACGGCGATCTCGGTGCTGCCGGCGCCCATACCCGTGCCCATCACCGTCATCTTCAGGCCCCTGTGGACGCCGGTGAAGGTGACGAACTCGCGGTTGCGGCGCTCGACCTCGACGCTGTCGAAGAGGCCAGCGACCCGCTCGGCGCGCTTGGGGTCGCCGACCAGGATGATCGCGGGGGCGACCTCGCCGGGGGCGAGGTCGATGTGGTACTGGCGGCCGCTCTCGTCGGAGACTTCCTCGGCGGATCGCATCATGGGCTCAGCATCCTTGCTCGTGCTCACGGGCCGCGGCGCGGGGCGCCGGCGGCTTCGGCTGGGAGGGTGGTTGTACCCCCGCGGGCGCTACTTGGCGAGGCACTCCATGGTCTCCTCCTTCGCTGCGGCGGTGACCGGGGGGCAGCCGTCGAGGTCGGCCATGTACGCCTCCTGGCACTCGTCGACGCCGGCGATCTTGCCCTCCTTGGACTTGTCGCAGATGCTGGCGTAGCAGGCCTCGAGGGCGTTCTCGGCGTCGACGCGGCAGGTGAAGACCTCGACGAGGTCGTCCTCCTCGTCGAAGTACTGGTGCATGCACGTCCGCCGCGCAGGCGTGATCTCGACGGCCTCGAAGCACTCCGCCTGCGTCGCGTAATTGTCGACGACGATGTCCCACACGCACTTGCAGGTGACGTCGCCGCGCTCGGCGTAGGCGTCGAGGTAGTCGTCGATGTCGTCGGCGCCCTCCTTGCATCCGGCGCAGAGGCTGAGGAGCAAGCCGAGGACGAGTACGCATCGCGACATCACATCGACGATAGCAGCCCCCTCGATCACGCGCGGGCTTGTCTGCGGGCCTTTCGTCGTGCGAAATTCGCAGCGTGGGTCGGCGAGCGCGATGGCGAGCACTGCGGCACAGCCTGCGAGCAGGGGCGCTCGTGCTCGCCGGGCTGCTCGCGGCGTGCAACGACGGCCCTTGGGAGCGCAGCTGCGAGGACGGGGAGGGTTGCGCCGACGACGAGAGCTGCGAGATCAACCTCAGCGCGCCGGGCTACAAGGTCAGCCACTCGATCTGCGCGCCGCTGTGCGAGGGGGAGGACGACTGCCCGCCGCCGGGCTCGGGGAACGCCGAGCCGATGTGCAGCGATCGCGGGGTCTGCGAGCTGCGCTGCGGCGACGGGATCGCCTGTCCGAGCGGCACGGTCTGCGTCTACGACCGCTGCAAGTGGCCGCACTGAGCGGCCGCCTCGCGCGGCGCGTGGCGGTCCTAGGCGCGCGTCGTCGCGGTCGGCTCAGCGGGTGAGCTGGAGCTGGTAGGTCGAGCAGTCGCCGCCGTCGTCGACGCGGTAGACGCGGATGTACAGCGTGCCGGGCCACGAGACCATCGAGTCGTCGGGGGGCGAGCAGCAGTCGGGCTGGTCGTCGGTGAACGAGTACTCGAGGAGGTTCTTCGCCTGGCCGTTGTCGCCGCCCTCGCCGCAGGACGCCGGCGTGCCGCCGCAGGGCATGGTCGTGTAGACGTCGAAGCGGTAGGCCTCGTTGTCGTTCTGGGCGAAGACGATCGTCGGCGTGCCGCCGCCGGGGCGGTTGACCGCGAGGAAGCTGACCTGGAACCAGTCGGCGACGCCCGGGGTGATGATCGTCGTCGTCTGGCTCATCGCGGCCTCGCCCTCGTCGACGCCGCCGAGGTCGTAGGGGTTGCCGCAGAGGTTGCCGAGGCCGTCGGCGCAGTCGAGGCCGGTGGTCCCGGTGTCGTCGGTCGTCGACGTCGCGTCGTCGGTGGTCGAGCCGCTGTCGTCGGTGGTCGAGCCGCTGCCGCTGTTGCTGTTGCTGTCGCTGTTCGAGCCGCCGCTGTCGTCGGTGGTCGCGTCGCTGTCGCTGTCGCTGTTCGAGCCG
>JAGQIT010000565.1:4726-5447 GCA_020431135.1 Myxococcales bacterium
GTGAAGGAGCTCTCCTCGCTGGTCGCGCAGGCGAGGGCGGTGGCCGCGAGGGCTGCGGCGCCGAGGCGTGTCCAACGGGCAAACGAGCAATCCATGCTATTCGGATAACGCCCTTTTCTGCGCGCATCAAGACGTTTGCGGATGCACCGAACCGGCGACCCGGGGCCTGGGCGGGCCGCTGGGGGGGCTGGGCGGCGCCCCAGCGGTCCCTAGGCGCCCGGAGGGGGCCCGAGGGGTGTAGCTACATTTGATCGGGGGCTGGGATCCCCAGGAGATCGAGCCCCTGGGCGAGGCCGCGGATCGCCGCCGACACCAGGAGCAGGCGGCCCTGGAGGAGCGGCCCCTCGCTCGGCTTGACCGGGCAGGCCTGGTTGAAGCGGTTGAAGGCCTTGGCGAGGTTGTAGAGGTAGGTGCACAGCGACGAGGGCCGCAGGGTCCGGGCCGCGCCCTCGACGGTCGGCCAGAGCTGGTCGAGGTGGAGGATCAGCTCGCGCTCCTGCGGCTCGACGAGCGCGGCGGCCGCCTCCCGGGCCGCGTCGCCCCCTGCCAAGACCGCCGGATCCAGGGTCTTGTCGACCTCGGCGCACTTGCGCAGGATCGAAGTCGCGCGCGCGTGGGTGTACTGGAGGTAGGGGCCGGTGTTGCCCTCGAGGTCGAGCCAGGCGTCCATGTCGAAGACGATCTTCTGGTTCACGTCGCGGGAGAGCATCCCGTACTTGAT
>JAGQIT010000566.1 GCA_020431135.1 Myxococcales bacterium
CGGCGAAGGGGCGCTCGCCGTAGAGGCCCTCGTAGAGCGACACGCAGAACGAGAACTGATCGCTGCGGGCGTCCGCCGGCAGGCCCGTGCACTGCTCGGGCGACATGTACGCCGGCGTCCCCATGATCGCCCCGCTCGCGGTCAGGGTCTGGGCGATCGTCTCGGCGCCGGCCTCCGTCAGCGTCGTCGGATCCGGCAGCGCGCCGCCGGTGATCCCCTGGCCGCCCTCGGGATCGAGCGTGTCGCAGGCGTCGTTGTCGCTGTGCAGGCGGGCGAGGCCGAAGTCGAGGATGATCACCCGGCCGCGCTCGTTGATGAGGACGTTCTCCGGCTTGACGTCGCGGTGGATGAGGCCGGCCTCGTGGGCCGCCGCGAGGCCCTGCGCCGCCTGGAGGTAGACCGCCAGGACCTCGCGCCACGACCGCTCCTTGCGGTGGACCCACTCGTCGAGGGTCACGCCCTCGACGAACTCCATCGCCATGAAGACCTGGCCGGTCTCGAGCTCGCCGACCTCGTAGACGTGGATGATGTTGGGGTGGGAGATGCGCGCGACCGCCTGGGCCTCGCGGAGGATCCGCGCGCGCCCCTGGGTCCCCGAGCGCTCGGCGTGGAGGAGCTTGATCGCGACCTTGCGGTCGAGCTCCTCGTCGAAGGCCGAGTAGACGACCCCCATGCCGCCGGCGCCGATCCGGCGGACGATGACGAAGCGGCCGATCCGCGTCGGCTCCGGCGCCCGGCCGAAGAGCTTGGCGCGCAGCGAGTCGTGGACGACGCGATCGCTGACGCTCACCGTCGGCAGCTCGACCGCGGCGCGGCGCAGCGCGTCGTCGGCGACCGCGGCCTTGAGGCGGACGGTCGCCTCCATCGCCCGCTGAGCGCTCGCCGTGTCGGTCGCCCCTGCGGTCTCCTCATCTGCGCGCGTGTCGGCCTCGATCATCGTCCACCTGTCCCTGAGAGCTAGGATTGTCCGCCGCTTGGCGCCGCGCAAGCGCGGGCGCTCGCCGCCGGGATCCCCCGCGCAGGGGCCCGCGCGGGGTTCGTCGCCTCCCGTGAATTACGGGCCGGAGAGGGGTGCGTGACACGAAATTCGACTTTTTTTGATCAGCCCCCGCGGCCACGACACTACCACCCCGAGCGAGCACTCCTCACGTCGCAAGGCTCCGCGCGGAGGACCGCCGCCGGAGCCCGTCTCCTCGGCTTTTTTCGCCTGAGCGAGGAGATCTCCCCGCAGCCAGCGGCGCCCGCAGCGACAGCTCAGGGCGCTCGCCGCGGAGGACGACCCCTTCGCCGACGCCAGAGCCCGCAGCGGCGCAGGCGAGGCGCGCCGCGACGTCGCCATTTGCCAGGCGCACCGCGTCGCCCCGCGCACATGATCAGCGCTCGCCGGCCTGCGGCAGCACGAGGGCGACCACGGGCGTCAGCTCCAGGCGCCCGCCGTGGAGCGCCGCGACGCGGCGGACCAGCGCCAGCCCCGAGCCCGCGGTCACCTCCGCCGCGGGCGGCAGCTCGAGGCGCTCGACCGCCACCCCGGCTCCGCGATCGTGAAACTCGATCCTCCCGCCGGCGACCCGGACCCGGGCGACGCCCCTGCCGTGCGTCCGCGCGTTGATCAGGAGGTTGTGCAGGGCGATCTCGACGCGGCGGTGGTCGCCGAGGACCTCGCAGGGCTCAGCCTCGAGGCGCTCGTCGGGATCGACGAGGAGCGCGAGGAGCTGGTCGACGCGCAGCGGCCTGAGGTCGAGCGGGGCGTGGTTGACCACCTCCCATGCGGCCGGGTGCGCCATCGGCCGATCATACCGCGGCCGCCAGCGCCCCTAGATGCGGTAGACAGGAGGCGATGAGCGAGCAGACCTACGAGACCCTCCGAGTCGACCGCGAAGGCGCGATCGCGACCGTCACGATCCGCGAGAAGACCATGCGCACCGTCTTCTTCACGGAGATCGGCGCCGCCTTCACGGCCCTCGCCGACGACCCTGAGCTCCGCGCCGTGATCATCGCGGCCGAGGGCAAGGCCTTCACCTACGGCCTCGACCTGATGAGCGCGGCGTCCGACCTCGGCGGCGCCCTCCAGGGCGGCGGCGCGGCGACGCGGATGGGGCTGCAGCGGACGATCCGTCGGCTCCAGGCCTGCTTCACCGCCGTCGAGGAGTGCCCGGTCCCGGTCATCGCCGCGGTCCACAACTGGTGCATCGGCGGCGGCGTCGATCTGATCTGCGCCTGTGACATCCGCCTCGCCAGCGCCGACGCCCGCTTCTCGGTGCGCGAGACCAAGATCGCCATCGTCGCCGACCTCGGGACCCTCCAGCGCCTGCCGAAGATCATCGCCCCGGGCCACGCCCGCGAGCTCGCCTTCACCGGCAAAGACATCGACGCCGCGCGGGCGGCGACGATCGGCCTCGTCAACCACGTCTACGCCGACCGCGACGCGCTCCTCGCCGGCGCCCGCGAGCTGGCCGCGGAGATCGCCCAAAACCCGCCGCTGACCGTCCGCGGCACCAAGGACGTGATGCGCTTCAGCGAGGGCGCCAGCGTCGACGAGGGCCTGCGCTACGTCGCCGCCTGGAACGCGGCCTTCCTCGCCTCGGAGGACCTCGGCGAGGCGATGTCGGCGTTCATGGCCAAGCGGCCGCCGAAGTACCGCGGCCGCTGAGCCCGGGCGCCCACGTACATGTCCGTGAGGACATTTTAGTAGCCGGTGCCGAGGAGCACGTCGGCGCCCTTCGGCAGCCCGAGCTCGCCCGCCTGGTCGTCGTCCGAGTAGGACCAGCGCGGGGCGGCGAGCGGGGCCTCGGCCGTGAGCGCGCTTCGCAGCGCCTTGGCGTCCTCGAGCGCGGCGAGGCGCTCGACCGACGCGGCGTCGACGAGCTCGCGCCCGGGGACGCCGCGGGCCGCCGACTCGACGTGCGCGAGGACCACGAGGCCGCCGAAGAGGCCGAGGAAGACGTCGCGCGGCAGGAAGCGCCAGCTGCAGCGCGCGAACTCGGCGGCCGAGAACTCGTCGCCTGTCTTCTCGAGCGCGATCCACGACTCGCGGCCGATCTTCGCGGCCTCCGACAGCGCCGTCAGCTCGCACACGAGGGCGATCGCCTCGGCGAACGGCCGGGTCGCAAGGATCCCGGCGGCCCGACGGGCGTTGTCGGGGATCACGCCGAACGATCGGGTCGTGTAGCTGAAGAGCGGGCCGATCGCCCGGGCGACGTCGGCGAGCAGGGCGCTGAGATCGGCGCGAGCCGCCGCGAGGAGATCGAAGCTCGGGTCGCGCAGACGCTCGTAGGCGTCGACCTTCGCGGTCGCCTTCATCCACTTGAGGGGGATCCAGGCCGCGCCGCCGAGGTCGAGGCGGACCTCGGCGAATTTCGCCCCGGCGAACTCCGAGAGGCGGCAGGGCTTGGCGTCCTGGGCCGCGATCACCTCGCCGCGGCCGCCCTCCGAGAAGTAGCTGAACTGCACGCGCTTGCCGGCGCGGATCTTCTCCGGGGTCACCGGCGGCGCGCAGAAGCGCGTCACCTCGGCCTCCTGCTCGGCGTAGGAGACGTAGGGGCTCGGCCGGAAGCAGCGCGGCCAGTAGGCGACGAAGCCGCTCGCCATCGCCGCCCGCAGGTACTCGGCGATCGAGCTCGCCGCGATCACCCCGTCGGCGCCCTCGGCCGCCGACGCGAAGATGATCTCGAAGTCGTCGCCCTTCGCCCCGCGGTCGCGGACGATCCAGGTGTTGCCCTCCGGGGTGATCTCGTCGAGGAGGAGCGCCTCGCGGTCGTCGCCGAAGTTCATGTAGTGATTGTCGTCGCCGGTGAAGCGGGTCCACTGGCTGACCGGCGGCACGCGGATGCAGCCGCCGCCCGACGGCTCGATGAAGCGCCACTCGACGTGGATCCCGTCGATCTCGGCGTAGAGGTCGATGAGCGCCGGCGGCAGCTCGCGGTGGCGGAGCGCCTCGAGCCTCGCCTTCCCCGCCTTGCGCCCGAGGCTCGCGATCGACACGTGGATGTCCTTGCGCCGCTTGAGGGCGCGGACGAACTCGCGGAGCTCGGCGACCGCCGCCTTGATCTCGCCGGCCCCGGCGTCCTCGGCGGCCTTCGCCGCGAGCTTGGCGTCGGCCCCCGCGAGCTCGGCGGAGCCGGCCCCGCCCGCCTGGAGGAGCTCGACCATCGCCGCCTCGGTCATCACCGCGACGCCGAGCGACTCCGCCTTGTCGAGCTTCGAGCCCGCGTCCTCGCCGTGGATCAGCAGGTCGGTCTTCTTGGTGACGCCGCTGCCGACCGTCGCGCCCGCCTCGGTCAGCACCTTCTTGGCGGCCGCCCGCGTCATCGTCGTGAATTTTCCGGTGAGGGCGATCGACTTGCCGGAGAAGGCGGCGACCGGCGTCGACGCGGCGACCTCCTCCTCCTTCTTCGCGGCGCCCTCCGCCGCCGCGGCCTCGGCCGGCGCCTGGTCGACCAGCGCCTTAAGGACCGCCTCGTCATGCACCGTGATCCCGAGCGACTGCGCCTTCTTCAGCTTCGAGCCCGCG
>JAGQIT010000567.1 GCA_020431135.1 Myxococcales bacterium
GAGGGGAGCGCGGCGGAGGAGCGCCGGCCGTCGACGCGCAGCGCGGCTGAGCCCGCCCGCGCGGCGACCTTCGTCGATGAACGACGTTGCGGCTCGCGCTCGCGCGGGGAGGCGACGCGACGCCGAGTGCTCCGAGAACCAAAAGGAGAGGACCGCGACAGCGCGCTGGCTGTCGCGGTCCTCCGCGGCGCGGGTGCGACCGCGCGGGGTGCGTCGGTCGCTAGACCTCGTCGCTGCGGCCGTCCTCGGGGGCGTCGCCCCACTCGCCGCGCATCTTGCCGTGCTTGCCGCGCTTGCCGTGCTCGCCGCGCTCGCCCTTCTTGCCGTGCTTGCCGCGCTTGCCGTGCTTGCCGTGCTTGCCCATGAGCGCGCCGACGCCGTGCTTCTCGATCTTGTCGGCGAGGACGCCCCGCTGCTCGGCGGTGAAGAGCGCCTGGAGGTCGAGGATCATCGCCTCCATGTCGCTCGCCTTCGCGCCGTGCATCGACTCCATCGAGCCCTTGAAGCCGTCGACGTCGGCGGCGCTGAAGCTGTCGCCGCGGAAGGCCTGGGCGAGCGCCTGCTTGGCCGCGGTCTTCGCCTCCTTGTGCGCGTCGCGGTCGGCGACGCGGGCCTCGTGGGCGGCGGCGGCCTTGGCCTCGAGGGTCGCGCGCTGCTCGTCGGTGCACTCGACCTTCGCGCACAGCTTGTCGATCCGCTTGCCCATGTGCGCCTCATGCTTGCCCGCGTGGTCGCCGTCCTTCATCGGCTTGTCGCCCTTGAAGTCGTCGCCGTGCTTGCCGCGCTTGCCGTGCTTGCCGCCGAAGAAGTGGAGGCCGCGCGTCTCCATCTTGTCGGCGACGATCGCCCGCTGCTCGGGGGTGAGGAGGGCGTGGAGCTCGACGAGCATCGCGCCCGGGTCGCGCTTCGCCATCTTCTCCTTCATCGCCTCGTGATGGGCGCGGAGGTCGTCGGCGGTGAGGGTGCCCGCACGGAAGGCGTCCGCGAGCGCCTTGCGCTGCTCCTGACCGGCCTCGTGGTGGGCCTTGAAGTCGCCCTTCGCCGGCCGGTTCTTGGCGAAGAGGTCGGCGATCTGCGCCTCCTGCTCGCCGCTGCACTCGATCGTCGCGCACAGCCGCTCGCCGGGGGCGCGCCGGCGATGCTCGCCGCGCGCCTCGTGGCGGGCCTCGTCACCGGCCTCGGCGTCCGCGAGGTCGTCGTCCGCGGCCTGCTCGATGGCGGCGGCGCGGTCATCCACCGGCTCGCTGTCGCAAGCGGCGAAGACGAGGGTCAGGGGGAGGGTGAAAGCGGTGATCCAGCGGGTCATGGTCGGTCTCCTTCGGCGTCGTCGGAGGGGGGGTGGGCCGGCGACAGGAAGCATCATGTCCGGTCTCCCTCAAGACGCCGATGTCGTCGCGTAAAGGGCCAGTAAACGACTCTACACGCCATGGACGCGGGTCTGCGGCGGGCCGGCGGGCGCTCGCCCGGAGGCGCGCCCCCGCTCACAGACGGAGACGGACCTCGGCCTCACGAGCACACCTCATCCGCCTGCTCGACATCCCGTCACCTGGCGCAAAACGTGCGCTTCGGCGCTCCAGGGCCCGCTCTCGGCGAGTTCATCCCCGCGGCCCGGACCCTCTGCACCTGCGGTCGTGGGCCGCCCGGCCGACCGGGAGAGGGTAGGATGCGCGGGCCATGAAGACGAAGCTGGTCTCGCTCGGGCTCTTCGTAGTCCTCTCCCTGGGCCTCTTCGCCTGGCTCGCGTTTCAGCTCGGCGCGCTCCGTGGCGCCAACTGGGAGCGCTATCGCGTCGAGCTCCACGACGCCTCCGGCCTCGTGCCCGGCAACGCGATCAAGAGCGCCGGCGTCGAGATCGGCCGCGTCCACTCCGTGAAGTTGATCGCTGACGACCAGGGCGCGCCGAGGGCCGAGCTCGAGCTCGAATTCCGCCCGGGGACGACGATCCTGAGCGACGCGCTCGTCTCCGTCCAGCCGCGCAGCCTCCTCGGCGAGAAGTTCCTCGACCTCCGCCAGGGCAGCGACCCGGCGGCCTCGACCCTCGAGCCGGGCGCCCAGCTGCCGACCGGCGAGCGCAGCGTCGACTTCGCCGATCTCTTCAACCTCGCGCGGCCGGTGATCTACAGCGAGGAGGAGCTCTACCCGCACCTCGTCGAGCTGACCAAGCGCCTCAACCACCTCCTCGGCGCCCTCGACACCGAGGACAAGGAGAAGCTCCGCGACGAGCTGAGCAGCATCGGCGACAAGGTCGAGTCGGTCCTCGACAACACGGCGCGGCTGACCTCGCTCGGCCGCGACGTCGTCGAGGAGAACCGCGAGGACCTGCGGTCGATCGTCGCCAGCGGCGAGGCGCTCCTCAGCAACCCCAAGATGCGCAGCGTCGTCGACCGCAGCGATCGGATCCTCGCCGTCCTCGAGGACAGGGTGCCGAAGATCAGCGACCGCATGGAGCGGGTCCTCGACAAGGGCGAGCGCCTCCTCGACGCCGTCGACGCCAAGAAGATCGACAAGATCGTCGACGACACGGCGATCATCACCGCGAACACGGCGAAGATCACGGCGGACTTCAAGCCGGTCGCCAAGGCGTCGCAGTCGCTCGTCGACAACATGGCGATCCTCGCCAAGCGCGGCGCGTCGCTGACCGAGAAGACGCTGCGGACCTTCCTCCAGGCCGAGGGCGTCCGGATCTACTTCTCCAAGCCGAGCCGAGAGATCCGCGGCAAGATCGATGCGGCGGCGACCAAGTAGCGCGGCGCCGCGGCGCCGCCCCCTCGGCGCGGCCCTCGTTGTCAGCCTCGTAGGCCTGGCCTGTGACCTCGGCCAGGACCGCTACGACGTCCGCCTCGACAACGCCGCGGGGCTGATCCGCGGCGACGAGGTCCGGATCGCCGGCGTCCGCGTCGGCAAGGTCGTCGGCCTCGAGCTCGCCGACGCCGGCGTCGTCGTCGCGATCGCGGTCGACCCCGGGACGCCGATCTACGCCGACGCGCGGGCCTACGCCGAGCCCAAGAGCACCTTCGGCGAGAAGTACCTGAAGATCGTCCCGGGCGAGGCGAGCGCCGAGCGGCTCGCGCCGGGCGCGACGATCGAGCGCTACGAGGGCGCCCTCGAGATGTCGATGGTCCTCAACCAGCTGCGCCCGCTGATCGACGACAGGAGCCCGTCGTCCTTCCCCAAGATCGCCCGCGCGGTGCAGATGTGGAACGGCCTGCTCAGCCTCACCTTCGGCGACCCCGAGGTCGACGCGCCGCCGGACACCGCGGCCCTCGACGCCGCGAACAGGAGCACCGACTCCTGGCGCAGCGCCGTCAACGCGTGGGCCGGGCCGATCCGCACGCAGCTCGACGCCGCTGAGCGCCGCATCGTCCGCGTCGTCGTCGAGCGCATCGTCGACCGCGTCGACGCCCGCCTCGCGACCCTCGAGCGCGACCTCCCCGGGGACCTCGACGCCCTCGACGCCCGCCTCGCCCGCTTCGAGGCCGAGCTCGACGCCTACGACCCGGACGCGGTCGGCCGCCTGAACTCGCGGCTCGATCGCGTCGCGGTGGTCGTCGCCGACCTCCGGGTGACCACCGCCGCCTTCGAGGGCTTCGACCGCGAGCTCCTGCAGCTTCTGCGCGACCTCGTGACGATCACCACGGGGCTGCGGACGCTCGACGGCGCGGCGATCCGCCAGTTCCTGCAGATCGAGGGCACGCGCTCCCACTGGGAGTGGACGCCGCAGGAGGTCCGTCGTCGCCTCGACGACCTCGGCGTCGACGCGCCCGAAGACGAGTGAAGACGACTAGGGAGCGCGGCGCCCGACGGAACTCCGCTCACGCGAAGTCCTCGATCAGGCGGCTGCGCCAGCGCGTCGTCGCCTCGAGCTTCTCGGCGACCTGCTGCCGCTGCGCGCTGCGGGTCGCGCACGCCGCCTCGACCTGCGTGACGCTGTCGCGCGAGCGGTGATCTTCGACTGGACGGACCTACGCGCCCCGCGGCGCGCCCTCGAGGCGGCGCAGGAGGCTCGGCGACACGCCCATCCGCGCGCAGGCGTCGGCGACCGCGGCGAGCTCCCAGGCGGCAGGATCGACGGCGCCGCGGCGCCGCCGGTGCGCGCGGATCAGCAGGTTCTTCGCCGTGTGCTCCGAGCCGACGAACTCGACGACGTCGACCTGGTAGCCGCAGGCCGTGAGGAGCTCGCAGCGGATCGCGTCGGTGAGGGCGTCCGCGTAGGCGCCGCGGAGGAGGCCGTGGCCGAGGAGCGCCGGGATCGCGGGGTTGCCCGGCGGCGGCGCGCTCGCGTCGACGGCCGCGAGCTGCCCCGCGAGCTCGTGCTGACAGCAGGGGACGCAGAGGATCGCCGGCGCGCCGCTGCGGATCGCCAGCTCGAGCGCCTCGTCGGTCGCCGTGTCGCAGGCGTGGAGGGCGACGATGATGTCCGGGGGACCGCCGAGGGCGTCGCGCGTCTCGGCCGCGGCGTAGGCCGCGGCGATCGTCGCCCGCGCGAAGCTCAGGCCCTCGAGGCCGATCTCCGCCGCGCGACCGCGGGCCCGCGCGATCAGGTCGTCGCGGACGTCGACGCCGTGGAGGCGCAGCGGCACCTCGGCGAGGCGCAGCGCCTCGGCGATCACGAAGGAGAGGTAGGCGTTGCCGCAGGCGAGGTCGAGCACGCGCAGCGGCGCCTCGTCGGTGAGCTCGCGGCGCTTGGCGACGCGCTCCCAGGTCGGCCGGCAGAGCTCGGCGAGGTGCGAGATCTGCTTGTACTTGCGGGCGTGGCGGGTGGAGATGGTCCCGTCCGCGTTCATGATGCCGATCGCCCGCAGGAAGGCGGCGCTGCGGTCCGGGCGGAAGAGCCGCTCCTTGCCGCCCATCACCTTGCGCGCGGTCGCGGCGTCGAGGGTCTTGGTCTTGAGGTGGCCGTGGCGCGCGTCGTAGGTCAGGCGGCGGCGGTCGTCGACGACGATCGTCTGCTTGGTCAGGCCGTCGGCCGCCGCCGCCTCGGCGGCGTCGAGGAGCGCCTCGATCGCCGCGGCGACCCTCGCCTCGTCGACCTCATCGCCGGCGCCGGGGCCCTCGAGCACCTGCTCGCGCGGCTCGTCGTCGGCGCCCGACTGCGGCGCCGCGAACACGGCGCGCTCCCAGCCGCGGCTGAGCTTGCGGGGGAGGGCGCGGCGGAGGCGTCCGCGGCTCGCCTTGGTCATCGTCACGCCCGGGGTTGTAGCGCAAGTCGGGCGGCCGCGCTCGCGGGGAGCGGGCCGCCCCGGGGGTCGGCGTCAGGGGTCGGCGCAGGGCCGAAGCGGGGCTCAGTAAGGCCGCTTGCGGGCCTCGGCGCGCCGCTGCGTGGTCTCGACGAGGCCGTTCCACAGCGACTCGAGGCCCATCGCGTCGCGGACCTTGTTGAGGGTCTGGTAGGCGACCTCACGCGCGCGGATGGTCCCGTCGACGACGATCTCCTCGATGCGCCCGGGGTCGGCCTTGAGCTCGGCGCGGCGCGCCCGGATCGGCGCGAGCAGGGCCTCGAGGTCGGCGGTCACCGCCTCGTGGACCGCCTCGTCCCTCACCTTGCCGCGGAGGTAGTCGTACTTGAGCGCCGAGGCCAGCGCCTTGTCGCCGACGAAGGCGTCGACGAAGGCGAAGAGCGGCGAGCTCTCGACGGCCTCCGGGGTCGCGTCGCCGCCCGGGCCCTTGAGGGTGCGGATCTTCTGGGCGACCTCGTCGGCGCTGTCCTTGAGGCGGATCGAGTTGCCCGCCGACTTCGACATCTTGCGCTGCGAGCCGTCGGGGATGACGTCGACGCCGGGGAGCGTCGGCGTGCTCGAGACCATCGCCTGCGGGATCGGGAAGACCGGGCCGTAGAGGTCGTTGAAGTGCTCGGCGAGCTCGACGGCGATCGCGACGTGGGCCTCGTTGTCGCCGCCGACCGGGACGACCTCGGCGCGGGCCATCAGGATGTCCGCGGCCTGGAGCACCGGGTAGCCGAGGAGGCCGAGCGGGACCTCGTCGTCGTTGAGGCCGGCGTTGCGCGCCATGTCCTGGATCGTCGGGATCAAGCGCAGGCGGTTCACCGGGATCAGCATCTGCAAGAGGATCGCGAGGTCGTAGACCGCGGGGACCCCGGACTGCAGGTAGATGGTGCTGCGCTCGGGGTCGATGCCGACGCTGAGGAGGTCGAGGACGACCTCGTGGACGAGCTCCGGGAGCTCGCCGATCTGCTCGCGGCGCGAGCGGGTCGTCAGCGAGTGGAGGTCGGCGACGATCAGCCAGCAGTCGTGATCGTCCTGCATCGCCACGCGGTTGTGCAGCGTGCCGACGAGGTGTCCGAGGTGGAGGGGGCCGGTGGGTCGATCACCGGTGAGGAGTCGCTTCTTCGCTGCGGGCGCGGTCATCGGGGTCCTCTCGCGGTCGGGCGCCGGCGCTGACACGAACACGCGCCATCGCGCCCAAACTCGCCGCCCTAGTTTGCCACAGACGAATTGCACGGTGACTCAGAGATTGGCGTGCGGCATAGTGCGCGCCGTGTCACGCGCTCACGTCCTGCTGCTCGAGAACATCCACGTCTCCGCGCATGAGGAGTTCCGTCGTTCGGAGATCACGGTCCACACCCACGGCGGCGGAATGACCGACACTCGGCTGATCCAGGCGCTCCAGGCGCTCCCCGGCGACGCGCCGCTGATGGTCGGCATCCGCTCCAAGACTCGCGTGACCGCGGCCGTCTTCGAGGCGGTGCCGCGCCTCGTCGCCCTCGGGGCCTTCTGCATCGGCACCGATCAGATCGACCTCGAGGCCGCGCGCCGCGCGGGCGTCGTCGTCTTCAACGCGCCCTTCTCGAACACGCGCTCGGTCGCCGAGCTCGTCCTCGGCGAGATCATCATGCTCTCGCGTCAGATCTTCCCGCGGAGCATGGCCTGCCACCGCGGCGAGTGGCGCAAGAGCGCGACCGGCAGCCACGAGGTCCGCGGCAAGACGGTCGGCATCGTCGGCTACGGACACATCGGCTCGCAGCTCAGCGTTCTCGCCGAGTCCCTCGGGCTCACCGTCCTCTACTACGACATCATCTCCAAGCTCCCCCTCGGCAACGCCCACCCGGTCGACTCCCTCGAGGCGCTCCTCGAGGCGAGCGATTTTGTCACCCTCCACGTCCCCGACACCGAGTTCACCCGCGGGATGATCGGCGCGTCGGAGATCCGGTGCATGCGCAAGGGCGCCTACCTCGTCAATGCCTCGCGCGGCCAGGTCGTCGACATCCCGGCGCTGCGCGCCGCCCTCGACGACGGCCACCTCGCCGGCGCGGCGATCGACGTCTACCCGAAGGAGCCGAAGAGCCTCAGCGAGCCATTCGTCAGCGAGCTGCGCGGCGTCGAGTCGGTGATCCTCTCGCCGCACATCGGCGGCTCGACCGAGGAGGCGCAGGCGAACATCGGCCGCGAGGTCGGATCCGCGCTCAGCTCGTACCTCCTGCACGGGGCGACGATCGGCTCGGTGAACATCCCCAACCTCGAGGCGCCGCCGATCGACGGCGGCTGCCGGATCGTCAACCTCCACCGCAACGTCCCCGGCGTTCTCTCGGCGGTCAACCGCGTCGTCGCCGAGTCGGAGGTCAACGTCACGGGCCAGCGCCTCGGCACCCTCGCCGACGTCGGCCTGCTGATCGTCGACCTCGCGATCGACTCGAGCGACCCGCGAGCGCGGGCCGTCTCCGAGGCGATCGCCGCGCTGCCGACGAGTCTGCGCACGCGGATCCTCTGAGCCGTCGCTCGCGGCCCCCGACGGCGTGGGCCGCCGCCCGCAGCGGCGCCGTGGCGGCCCGTGGCGCGTGCGCGTGCAGACGTTCTCCGCGCCGTCTCTGCGCCCACACGTACGGGCAAAATAGCGCGCTGCGCCGCGGATGTTCGCCAACCGGCTGAGGGTCCCGCGCGCGCCCCATGCTGATATCCTGGCGCTCCATGCGACGACGGGCGGTCACCCTGATAGCGCTCCTCGGCCTCGGCCTCGCGGCCTCCTCGTGCAAGAAGTCCGCGGAGAGCCGCTCGCCGGGCGACTGCAACGGGATGTGCGGGAAGTACACCCACTGCGAGGAGGGCCAGTGCGTCGTCGACTACACGACCGCGGTCTGCGACGGCATGTCGACGGAGTTCGACGAGGTCGAGACGCTGCCGCCGATCACGAGCTGGGGCGCGTGCGAGGTCGACCCCGCGACGCTCCCCCCGTTCGCCCCCGTCGACGACTCCGGGATCCCGGCCTACGACCCGAAGAAGGCGACCGTCCTCGACATGAACGCCGGCAGCGAGCGCCTCGACGACAACCGCCTGATGTCCGAGATGCGGACGATCGAGCACAAGCTCAACGAGTGCCTGAGCCTCGCGTCCTGCTACAACAACGGCCTCGGC
>JAGQIT010000568.1:0-739 GCA_020431135.1 Myxococcales bacterium
CGAGGCCGCCGCGACGCGCCTCCAGCCGCTCGCGCCGGAGCGGGAGCCCGCGGACGATCCGATCGGCAACCTCGCTCGCCTCGCGCTCGGCGGGGTCGGAGGGCGACGCGATCGTCAGCGTCGCCGCCGCGCTCGGCCGGGGCCGCGAGGCGGGCCGCGGGAGCCGCGAGTCCGCCGGGCTCCCCGGCGGATCGAGGCTCGCCTTGACCTTGCCATTAAGACATGTCGGTCCGGTCGACGGCGGCGTCCGCTCGGCCTCGCCGCCCGAGCGCTCCGCGGGCGCGGGCATAGGCGCGGGCGCAGGCGCGGGCTCTCGCCTCGCCTCGCTCATCGACCCCCCTCGCGGGAGCGACCTCGCCGCTGCGCCTGCCCCTTGGAGACCACCACCATCGCCGTCGCGAACGAGCCTCCTCGAGATTAGGCCGCGCCGGCGAACGGCCCGTCAACGTCGCAATTCGCCCGCGCAGCGCCTCTTTGCAGGCGCCCTCACGGGGCCCGCACGCCGGCGAAAAAGGCGATCCTGTAGGCCGCCTTTCGCGGCCACAACCCGCTGCCACAACCCGCTGCCCGCGAGCCGCGACGATGACGCGTGGACACGCACGATGTCGCATTCACCGTCGACGCGGGACGCCGCGGATTCGCCGGCTCGGGGTGCGTTGACAAGCGCACCGCGACGGCGGACAACCGCCCCATGGCCCGCTCATTTTCGCTCACCGCAGCCGCCCGTCTCGGCCTCGTC
>JAGQIT010000568.1:787-7015 GCA_020431135.1 Myxococcales bacterium
GACCGCGACCGCGACCGCGACCACGACCGCCGCGACGCTCACGGCCGGCGAGAGCGACAGCGAGGTCGGCAGCGACAGCGGCACGGCGACCTCGGGCACCACCGGCGCCACCGGCGATCCGGCGGTGCTCCTCCACCTCGGCGACGACCTCGATCCGGCGATCGCCGCCCGCGTCGAGGCGCACATCGCCGCCGCGTCGCCGCTCCCTGTCGTCGTCGTCCCGAGCGACGAGACGATCGCCGCGCCGGCCCCGGGCTCCCTCGTTCTCAGCGTCGGCGACACGCCGTCGACGCGGGCGCTGATCCCCGCGGAGGAGCTCGCCGCCGCCGGCTCCGAGGCGTTCATCCTGCGCTCCGGGAGCCTCGGCGGCGCGCCGCTGCTGGCGACCGACGGCAACCCCCTCGACCCCGACCCGCGCGGCCACAGCATCCTCGGCGTCGGCTTCGGCGCCTACGCGCTGCTCGAGCACCTCGGCTTCGCCTTCCTCCACCCGCTCGCGCCGACGCGCCCCGTGACCCTGCCCCTTGAGCCAGACGCCGTCGATCGCACGGAGGCGCCGCGCTGGCCGGTGCGCGGCCTCCAGCTCCACACCATGCACCCGCTCGAGCTGACCGACCTGGTCAACGGCTGGGGCCCGCTCGGCCCCGACGACGCGCTCGGCTGGGAGGCGATGCTCCCGGAGTGGGACGCGTTCCTCGAGTGGATGCTCGCCAACCGGCAAAACCGCGTGCACTGGGTGCTCCTCACCGCCGATCCCTGGGCCGAGTTCGCCGACTCGCAGGAGCGCGCCGATCGCATGGCCGAGCTCGTCGACCGCGGCCACGCCTTCGGGGTCTGGGTCGGCGTCGACGTCCCGCTCGCCCTCCACCAGCAGCACGCCTGGCGGCTGATCCGCGAGAGCGGCGAGCTCGCGGAGGAGGTCGCGCAGATCCACGCCCGCGTCGACTACCTGATGGGCGCCGGCTTCGACTACCTGGCGACCGAGAGCGGGACCACCGAGTTCACCTCGGTCGACGACGTGACGATGCTCGCCTGGATGGACGCCCTCGCCGCCTACATGGACGAGGCCCACGACCGCGAGGCGCTGATCAAGATCCACATCTCGAGCGGCCAGACCGTCGACAACTTCGTCGACCCGATCAAGCAAGAGCCGCTCAACTTCAACTTCCTCCCGCACTACGCCGACCCGCGCCTCGGGGTGATGCCGCACACCGTCCAGCACTACGCCCTCGACGATCCGGCGCCGACCTACGGCAACCAAGACTTCGGCCACATGCGCGACTTCATCGCCTGGGAGGCCGGCGCCCGCAAGACCGTCTGGCACCCCGAGAGCGCCTACTGGGTGAGCTTCGACATCGACGTCCCGCTCTTCCTCCCGGTCTACGCCCACCGCCGCCTCCACGACCTGCGCCTGCTCGCCGGCGACGAGGAGGCCGGCGTCCTCGGCCTCGACGCCAACGCCGGCGCGCGCATCGACGGCCAGATCACCTTCTCGAGCGGCTGGGAGTGGGCCTACTGGATCGGCGAGGTCGTCACGGCGCGCGCGGCCTGGGACCCGAAGCTCGAGATCGCCGACGAGGAGGCGGCCCTCGCCGCCTCCCTCGACCCGCTCGTCCGCCCCTTCGGCGCCGCCGCCGAGCCGACCCGCGCGCTGCTCATGGAGAGCATGCGCCGGCAAAAGGAGCTGCTGATCGACGGCCGGATCCTCGGCGAGCCGCCGGCGGAGATCGAGCGGCGCTCGGGACAGGCCTACATGCAGGGCTTCGAGGCCTGGGACGACATCAGCGAGCTGGCGACCGGCCTCCCCGGCGACTTCACCATGACCCAGCCCGAGCGCCTCGGCCTCGTCGAGATGCGCAACCCCTTCCACGACCCGCCGGGCTACTCGAAGGAGGTCGGCCCGCTCCTCGCCGAGATGGCCGAGGACTTCACGGCCCACGCCGAGGGCTTCGCCGCGCTCCGCGACCAGGTCCCCGCCGAGGCGCTGCCGCTCTTCGACGACATCGCCGCCTCCGCCGAGCTCCTCGGCCTGCGCGCGGTCCAGCTCCACGGCCTCTACGACTACGTCGACGGCTACTTCGACAAGCCCGAGGAGTGGCGGCTGATGCGGCTCAACGCGGCCCGCGACGCCCTCGACCTGGCGATGGAGATCGTCGCCGAACGCGAGGAGCACTACCGCGTCCCCGCCGACCGGATCGCCGGCTGGCGCGACAACCCGACGGCCTACCCCTTCACCGGGCTGTGGACCGTGCGGACGCTCTACTACTGGTGGCGCGACGAGGGCAAGGCCGTCGAGATCCCGATCAGCCCCTGCTACCTCAACATCATCAACCCGGCGTCGATCGCCCTCGGCGAGGGCTCGCTCTCCAACACCCTCGACGTGATCAACGACGTCTTCGACAAGGTCCCGGGGATCGGCTCGATCACCGAGTGCCTGTCGGCGCCGATCGACGAGCCCGAGTGGCCGCCGCCGGGGATCCGCGACTAGGCCGGAGGCTCCCGCCGCTGACATCACGGCCCCGCGCTCTCGCGCAGCAATCGTCGAGAGCGCGGCGAGCACCGTGACGGGCTGCCTGGAGCCGAGAAGCCGNNGCCGTCTCCCAAGGCCTGGCGCGCAGCTCACTGCGCCGAGGTCAGCAGCGCTCGCAGAGCGCGGCTGCACAGCGCCTCGTAGTCGTCGCGGGAGAAGCGAGCGTCGCCGCCGTTGGTGAGGAACAGCGACACCAGGCCGTGGCAGGCGGCCCAGCAGGCGACGGCGAGCTCGAAGGTGTCGGCTTCCCCGGTGAGCGCGCCGTCTGCCTGGCAGGCGGCGATGTGACCCATGAGGAGCTGCAGGCCGGCGTCGTCGGGCTCCTTGAGCTCGCGCTCGGTGGGCGGGAATTCCTCCGCGCTCATGAACAGCAGGCGGTAGCTGTTTGGGTGCTCGAGGCCGAAGGTGACATAGCGACGGCCCACCTCGAGCAGGCGCTCGATCGGCTTCCTGCGCCGCGTAGGTCGAGCGAGCGCCGCGCCGAAGCGGGCGAAGGCCTCTGCGCGCAGCAGGTCGACGATGGCGCGGCGGCTGGAGAAGTGCTTGTAGAGCGCGGGGCTGGTCACGCCCACCTGCTTGGCGACCGCCGCGACCGTGACCGCGCGCGGGCCCCTCTCGCGCAGGAGGTCGCGGGCGGCGTCGAGGATTCGTTCGCGTGTGTTTCGCGGTCTGGACATCAGGGCGGCGCTTTGGGGCCGACAGAGCGGAGGAAGAACCAGGTGCCCGTCGCGACCCCGAGACCCATAAGCCCCGCGGCGACGAGGGCGACGGCCATGACCGCCGACGTCCCGCTGCCCTCGTCGACGAGACCGCCGGCGACGTATGTGACCGGGAGGCCGAGGGCCCAGCCGACGGCGTTGCCGACGATCCAACGCCCGCTGCGCTCCGCGTGGCGACGCAGCACGCTCCACTGCGCGAGACCGAAGAGCGCGCCGATGATGAGCCCGAAGAGCGACGCGAACGCGAGCGTCGCCAAGAGCCCCGGATCCGGCGGCGGAGCGCCCGCTGCCTCGGCGCTCGTCTCGAAGGCGAGCGGGATCAACATGCCGACGAGCCAGCCCGCAGACGCAAGGAGCACCGTGGGGAGCATCCATGCGCGCGCGTCGAGCCGCGGCAGGAAGGACCGAAGCGCGCGCCACTGGAAGAACCCGAGGCTCGCCCCCTCGAGGGCCCCGGCGAACATCATCACGAGGGCGGCGACGACCTGGGCGCGCGGCGTCTCGGGCGGTCCGCCGAGGCGGAGCGCGAGCCAAGCGATGAGCGCCGTAGCCCCGAAGCCGACGAGCTCTCCGACGATCACGGCGCGCGCCCAGGCGCCGTAGGTCGGCGGCGGAGGCACGGGGCGGCCCTTGGGCGGGGCCTCGCGCGCGGGCGGCTCGTCCGCAGCGATCCCGAGCAGCGAGCAGGTGCGCCCCCACATCCGGAGCTGGTCCCCGCGATCGAGGGCGTTGGGCGCGGGGAACATCGGGACGAGCCGGCGCACGTAGGCGCCGGTGAGCTCGGCGAATTGAGGCGAGAGCGCGAGCTGAACGAGCTCTTCGGCCACCTCCTCAGGAGCGCGGAACGCCGCGCGACCGACCCGCTTCGACCACCAGCCGGCGAAGCCGCGGAAGTCCCGGCCGAAGTTGGTCCGCGTGAGGCCCGGCGGCGCGCAGACGACGGTGACACCCATCGGCTCGAGCCTGCGCGCGAACTCGAGGGCCGTGAGGACCGCGGCGAGCTTGGACTGATAGTAGACCGCCTCGGGCGAGTACCACGCCTCAGCCATCAGATCGTCCCAATGGATCACGCCCCACTGGTGCACGAGCGAGCTCACGAAGAGGACGCGGGCGGGCGCGCTGCGTGAGAGCAGCCCGGCGAGCAGCCGCGTGAGCAAGAAAGGCGCGAGATGGTTGACGGCGAGGGTGAGCTCGTGGCCGTCCGCGCTCAGCGCTCGCTCCCAGCGCTCGAGCCCCGCGTTGTGGATGAGCACGTCGAGCCGGGCGCTGCGCGCCTCGACCTCGGCAGCGAGGGCGCGGACCTCCGCCAGCGAGCCGAGGTCGGCCGCGAACGCCTCGAGGGAGGCGTCCGGCACGTCCCCGCGGATCTCTGCGATCGCCTCCTCGGCCTGCGCCAGAGTTCGGCCGTGCACCAGCACATGCGCGTCCGTCCGCGCGAGGGCACGGGCGGCGGCGAGGCCGATTCCGCTCGTCGCGCCGGTGATCAGGCAGACAGGGGAGCCGTGTCGGCTGGGCTCTGGGGGCATGTGGCGCGCGCTCGCCGAGGTTAATAGCATTAACCTCGGCCTCGTCTCACTACTTTCCTTCGCGCCCTCTGGTTTGTGAAGAACCTGACCGTAACGTTACATCTTGATGGCAGCGTGAGCCGGGCCACGGGCCGCCGTGGTCGACGTGGCCAGCTTTGACATAGCCTGCGGTCATGCTCCCATCGCGCGCTCATCTCTCCAGCGCTGGCGTCACCCTCCCCGCCGTCGCGGCGCTGCTCGGCGTCGCGTGCACGGGCGGCGGAGTCGCCACAGACAGCCACGGATCGGCGACGAGCTCGACGAGCGTGACGTCGGCGAGCGCCGGGACGGACACGGGCGAGGCGACGGAGGCAGCGACAACTACGAGCACTTCGGGGGCGAGCAGCGGCGGGTCGACGGCCGACACGGAGACCGAGTCCGAGTCCGAGACAGGGGCCCGCGACACCGAGGACACGGGCAGCGAGCCGCTCTACGACCCGCTCGCCCAGGCCCGCGAGACCCGCGGGACCGTCAAGAACCGCGAGGCCGTGATCCCGCCGCAATGCTACACGAAGACGGAGGCGCACTATAACCCGTGCTGGACCTGCCACACGGTCTCGACGCTGCCCAATTCGATGTCGGACGTCGGGCTCCAGACCGAATACTCGTTCTCCGACGTCGGCCTGACCAACGCCTGGACGAACCTCTTCGAAGACCACGCGGCGGAGCTCGCCGCGCTGAGCGACGAGGACGTGCTCGCCTACATTCGCACGGACAACTACGGGCCGCTGGTCGCCTCGCTCGCGCGATTCGCCGTCGACGAGTACCCGGGCTACCGCCCCGACCTCGACTTCACCGCGGGCTTCGACGAGCGCGGCTTCGCCAGCGACGGGAGCGAGTGGCGAGCGTTCCGCTACAAGCCCTTCCTCGGCACCTTCTGGCCGACGAATGGCAACACTGACGATGTGATGATTCGCCTCCCGGCGAAGTTCCGCCAGCTCGCGGGCGGACGCGACTCACGCGACGTCTATCGCGTCAACCTCGCGATCTTGGAGGCCGCGATCGCCGGCGATCCGGCCGGCGGCGACGCCCAGGAGTGGCCCACCGAGCCGCTCGACGAGACCCTCGTCGGGGTCGACCTCAACGCTGACGGCGAGCTGACGAGCGGCGTGACGACGCTCGTCGGTCTGCCCGCGAGCTACGTCGGCTCCGCGAGCGACTGGCCGGTCCGACGCGGCGTCTACCCCGAGGGGACCGAGTTCCTGCACTCGGTCCGCTACGTCGATCCCGACGCGCCCGCCATGATCGCCGCGCGCATGAAGGAGCTCCGCTACTCGAAGAAGGCCAAGGAGCTCGACAACTGGGCGATCTTCCAGGCCTACGAGGCTGAGTTCAACAAGAAGGAAGACGGGGTCCTCCCGCTCTTCACCGGCTCGCCGCTCGTCGGCCTGCGCAACGACTTCGGCTGGCAGCT
>JAGQIT010000569.1 GCA_020431135.1 Myxococcales bacterium
GGGACCCTCGGCTCGGGCAACCACTACCTCGAGCTCCAGCACGTCACCGACGTCTACGACGACGCGGCGGCGGCGGCCTTCGGCCTCGCTCGCGGCGACCTCCTGATCAGCATCCACTGCGGCTCGCGCGGCCTCGGCCACCAGATCGCCAGCGAGTTCCTGAAGGAGATGGTCCAGGCGGCGCCGCGCTTCGGCATCGACCTCGTCGACCGTCAGCTCGCCTGCGCGCCGATCGGCTCGGAGCTCGGTCAGCGCTACCTCGGGGCGATGCGCGCGGCGATCAACTGCGCCCTCGCCAACCGCCAGGTGATCACACACTTCACGCGCGAGGTCTTCGCCGAGCTCTTCCCCGGCGCCGCGCTGCCGCTCCTCTACGACGTCTCCCACAACACCTGCAAGCGCGAGGAGCACGTCGTCGCGGGCGCGCGGCGGACCCTCTTCGTCCACCGCAAGGGGGCGACCCGGGCCTTTGGGCCAGGTCACCGCGAGCTCCCCGGCGGCCTGCGGGCGATCGGCCAGCCGGTGCTGATCGGCGGGACCATGGGCACCGCCTCCTACGTCCTCGTCGGCACGGCGGCGTCGGAGGAGCGCTCGTTCTCGTCGTCGTGCCACGGCGCCGGGCGGGCGATGAGCCGGAGCAAGGCGACCAAGACCTGGAGCGGCCGCGACGTCGTCGCCGAGCTCGCCGCCCGCGGCATCGAGATCCGGGCGCCGTCGCTGCGCGGCGTCGCCGAGGAGGCCCCCGGCGCCTACAAGGACGTCGCCGAGGTCGTCGCGGCGGCCGACCGCGCCGGCCTCTCGCGCCTCGTCGCCCGCCTCGAGCCGGTGCTGACGATCAAGGGCTAGCCAGCGCGTCGGCGGCTGGCGGACGAGTGTGGCTCACCTCCGCCGAGAACCGAAAGAGCCCGCGGCGCGTCGCGCCACGGGCTCCTCGGGGCCTCGCCGCCTCGCTCAGCGCACCGGGCTCATGGCGAAGACGCGCGCCTGCGACTTCGAGACCATCACCTTGACCCCGCCGGCCGTCAGCTTGGCGACCTCCGCGGTGACCGGCGCCGAGCCGGGCGCCATCCGGTCCTCGAGGAGGATCTCCGTCGCGCCGCCGAGGCCGATCGCGTCGAGGGCCTCCTGCGGGACCTTGAGGTCGAGCGTGTACATGTTGTTCGGGTTGAGGTTGACGGTCACGAGGAGCGCCTCGTCGCCGCTGCTGCGGATGAACGAGTAGCACCAGCGGCCCGCCGAGCAGTAGGTGCCGTTGGAGTCCTCGGTGACGTTGTGCTCCTGGATGTTGATGAAGTCGCCGGTGGCGACCGCCGACGAGGTCGCGATCGCCATGATCCGGCGGTACGTCGCGCGCAGGTTCTTCTGGGCGTCGCTGAGCTGGCCGCCGTCGTAGGCGTGGTCGTTGACCCACTTGGCGAACTCGGGCATCGCCCAGTAGTCGAAGATCGTCGTCCGCCCGTCCTCGCGGCCGTA
This sequence comes from Myxococcales bacterium, assembly GCA_020431135.1. Classification (GTDB taxonomy): domain Bacteria; phylum Myxococcota_A; class Polyangia; order Nannocystales; family Nannocystaceae; genus JADJRG01. Next base: position 1,474 of record JAGQIT010000569.1, read on the forward strand.
CCCCTCGAAGCCCGAGCCGGGCTCGCCGACCTCCTGGCCGTTGTAGAGCATGACCGGGCCCTTGCCGAGGAAGTAGAGGAGGGCGGTGACCGGGACCCCGGCGTCCATCGAGCCGAAGCCCGAGGCGTCCGGGTCGCCGCCCATGACCACCGGCGAGGCGATCCGCCGCTCGTCGTGGTTCTCGCCGTAGCGCAGGAGGCTGTCGCTGATCGTCTCCTGGTCGACCATCACCTGCGAGATCGCGTTGGCCTGGCCGCTGCAGCAGAAGACGTTCTTGACCGTGTCGTAGGTCTTGTCGTCGTAGATCGCGTCGAAGCCGGCGTCGAGGAGGCCCTGGAAGGTGAAGCCGGCGACCGCGCCCGGGTCGCCTTCGTAGGCCTCGGCGACGAAGTAGACCTCCGGATCGCGCGTCTTCGCCTGGCCGATCTCCCAGTCCCAGAACTCGAGCGGGACGTAGTGGGCGTAGTCGACGCGGAAGCCGTCGACGCCCATGGACTGCCAGTAGGCGACGACCTTGTCCATGTCGGTCCAGGTCTTCGGCATCGGGTCGTAGGTGCCCGACATCATCGTGAAGTCGTAGCCGTAGTTGAGCTTAACGGTGTCGTACCAGTCGGTCACGGCCGGCGTGGGGACATTGACGTTGTTGCCGGTCGTCCGCGGAAGGTCGCCCATCGGCAGGCCGTCGTTGTTCTCGTCCTCGATCGTCCCGTCGAGCTCGCCGGGGGCGGTCCACCAGTCGGGCTGCGGCAGCGCGAGCACCTGCCCTGGGGGCTCGACGAGGTAGAAGAAGTTGTTGTTCGCGGCGAAGAAGACCCCGGTCGCGTCGCCGATGCCGAAGTCGAGCTTGGTCGGGATGTTCGTGTGGTAGGTCCGCGAGATGTGGTTCGGGACGAGGTCGATGATGACCTTCATGTCCTGGTCGTGGACGCGCTGGACGAGCTCCTTGAACTCGTCGAGGCGGGCCGCCGGATCGACCGCGTAGTCCGGCGACACGTCGTAGTAGTCGCGGATGGCGTAGTACGAGCCGGCGCGCCCCTTGACCGCGTCGTTGTCGTCCGGCGGCTCGCCGATGTTCGGGTAGTCGGTCGTCGTCGCCTGCTGGAGAACGCCGTGGAGCCAGATGTGGCTGTAGCCCATGTCGCGGAGCTCGCCGATGGCGGCCTCGTTGATGTCCGCGAACTTGCCGACGCCGTTGGTGGCGATGTCGCCGTCGTTGATGTTGAGCGTCTTCGTGTTGGAGAACAGGCGGACGGTGAGCTGATAGATCCGGAGCTTCGGCGAGTCGTAGTCGATCATCTCCTCGCCGGTGGTGGTCGTCCCGGTGTCGGTGTCGGTGTCGGTGTCGGTGTCCGTACCCGTGGTGGTGGTCGTCGAGGTCGACGTCTCGGTCGTGGTCGACGTCGACGACTCGGTCG
>JAGQIT010000570.1 GCA_020431135.1 Myxococcales bacterium
TGGAGTCGAGCTGTAACTTCAAGACGCATCTGCACAACGGCGACACCCTGCGACGCCGCACGGTGAACGTCCCGGCCGGCCGGCCGAAGTCGGGCAGTCCGCCCTTCGACTGGCACACGTCGGCCATCGACGCCTTGCAGATCAAGGGCCTGCAGAAGATCGCCGACTGGTGCATCACCCGCATGTGCTACGAGGCCGAGCGATTCAACGGTTTCGGTTATCGCAACTGGCACCCCAACGTGCTCTCGCCTTATCTCTGGTCCTACAGCTTCCACTATCACCGGGGAAAGTACATCGCGGACGGCAAATGGTCCTCGGCGGCGGTCTCCGGCCAGCCTGGCGCGATGCCGATCTTGAAGCTCCTAATGGAGCTCGACCCGGAAATCCGCCCGCCGCTGCACTTCGCGCCAGCGGTCGCGGAAGCCGACGAGCCCGAGCCCGAGGCGGACCCCGAGCGACGACCCGACGACGCGGCCGTCGTCGCGGCGGCGCGCGGCCCCGTCGGTCGCGTCCTCGCGCCGCTCGTCGCCCCGCTGCTCGGGTGGATCCGCCGCTTCATCGAGCGCCACGGCGACAAGCTGTGGTGGCTGCACTCGATCTACGCCCTCGGCCTCGGCGCGACGATCGTCTTCTACGCGAGCAAGGGGCTCGATGAGGCGCGCTGGCTGGTGGTCGCCGCGGTCGCCGGCTGGCTCGCGCTCGTCCTCCTCTTTCGCCTCTACGGCAGCGGCGACGCCCAGGCCGAGCGCCGCAGCGGGCGGCTCGGGAAGCTCGGCTTCCACGCCCTGACCTACGTCCTGAAGAACCTCTTTCAGGGGATGCTCTTCTTCCTCCTGCCCTTCTACTGGAAGTCGGCGGTGCCGGGGGCGGCGAGCGGGGGCTTCGTCATCCTCCTCGGGGTCCTGGCGATCCTGTCGACGCTCGACGTCGTCTTCGACCGCGTGCTGATGCGCTTCAAGGGGGCGGCGACGGCGGTCTACTTCGTCATCCTCTTCGCCGGCCTCAACCTCGCGCTGTCGGCCCTCTTCCCCGACCTGCGCACCCTCGCCTGCCTCCTCGGCGCGGCCGCGATCGCGACGGCGATCTTCTGGACGATGCACCTGCCGCTGCGCCTCCTCGGGCGCCCGCAGTGGATGATCGCCTTCCTCCTGACCTGCGCCGGGGCGGTCTTCGCGACCTACGGCGCGCGCTCGGTGATCCCGCCGGTGCCGATGTACGTGTCGAGCGGCGCGGTCGGGCCCGCGCTCCTGGAGGACGGCCGCCTCAGCCTCCACGTCAGCGTCGTCCACGCGTCGCTTATTCAGGAGGTCCACGCGCTCACCGATGTCGTCGTCCCGGGCGGCCGCGGCGATCGCCTGCAGCACGTCTGGCGTCAGGGCGGCGTCGAGCTCCAGCGCGGGCCCGTGGCCCCCAGCGGCGCGCCGCCGCCCGGCACCGTCCGCCTGCGCTCGACCCTGCGCTCCTTCAACCTCCCGGCCGCGCTCGCCGGGTCGTGGAGCGTCGACGTCGAGACCGAGGACGGGCAGCTCGTCGGGCGCGTCGCGTTCGAGGTGATCGACTAGCGGCTGCGGCAGGCGTCCGCTCTCGCGCCGGCGGCCCGCCGAGGCGGAGTGACGATCGGGCGGCCTCGGAGGGCTGATAAACTGCGGCCATGGCCACGAGCGCCGCTGTCGCAGTCCGCCCCCCGCCCGCGCCGCTCGACGGCCGCACGATCAGGCCGCCCGGATCGAAGAGCCTGACCAACCGGGCGCTCCTCCTCGCCGGCCTCGCCCGCGGGCGGTCGACGCTGCGCGGCTGCCTCGAGTCCGAGGACACGGAGCTGATGCGGGCGGCGCTCGCCCGCCTCGGGGTCCGCTGCGAGGCCCGCGACGACGGCCGCGAGGTCACGGTCGACGGCGCCGGCGGGGCGTTCTCTAGCCTCGGCGATCCGCAGGCGCCGATCGAGGTCGGCACCGCCGGGACCGCGGCCCGCTTCCTCAGCGCCGCGCTCGCGGCCTCGCCGATCACGGTGACGGTCGACGGCTCGCCGCGGATGCGCGAGCGGCCGATGGCGGCGCTCCTCGAGGTCCTCGCGCAGCAGGGGGCGCAGCTCACCTACCACGGCAAGCCGGGGGCGCTGCCGGTGACGATCGTCGGCGCGGCCGAGGGGCCGCGCGGCGGCGAGATCCGCCTGGCGCGGCCGAAGAGCTCGCAGTTCATCTCGGCGCTGATCCTCGCCGCGCCGCTCGCCCGCGCGGCGACGACGATCGTCCTCGAGGGCGGGACGCCGGCGCGGCCCTACGTCGACATGACGCTCGCGACCCTGGAGGCCTTCGGCGGCCGCGGCGGCTGGGATGAGGAGAACGCCGACACGCTCGTCGTCCACCCCGGGGCGCTCGTCGGCCGCGACTACGCGATCGAGCCCGACGCCTCGGCGGCGAGCTACTTCCTGGCGATGGCGGCGATCTACGGCGGCGCCGTGACGATCCCCGACCTCGGCGGCGCGAGCCTCCAGGGCGACGCCGGCTTCGCCCGCGTCCTCGAGCAGATGGGCGCCGAGGTCGAGCAGGACGCGCAGACGACGACCCTGCGCTCGACGGGCGCGCTGCGGGGGATCGACGTCGACCTCAGCGACATGCCCGACATGACCCTGACCCTCGCCGTCGTCGCCCTCCACGCCGCGGGGACGACGCGGATCCGCGGCGTCGAGATCCTCCGCCACCACGAGAGCGACCGCCTCGCCGCCGGCGCGACCGAGCTGCGCAAGCTCGGCGCCGAGGTCGTCGAGGAGGCCGGCGGCCTGACGATCACGCCGCCCGCGCAGCTCCGCCGCGGGGTCGCCATCGACACCTACCTCGACCACCGCATGGCGATGGCCTTCGCCCTCGCCGGCGAGGTCGTGATCAACGATCCCGGCTGCGTGCGCAAGACCTTCCCGAATTACTTCGACGTCCTCGCCGAGCTGGGTATGGTCGCCGGGTCGTGATCGCCGAGGGTCAGCGCGTCGAGGTGTCCATCGACCGAGTCGACGGCGACGGCCGCGGCGTCGCCGACGTCGACGGCGTCGAGGTCGTGGTCGCCGGGCTCTTCCTCGGCGAGGTCGCCAGCGTCCGCGTCGACCACGTGTCGCGCGGCCGGCCGCGGGCCTTCGCGACGATCGACGAGCTCCGCGCCCCGCACCCCGGCCGCCGGGCGCCGCCCTGTGAGCGCCACCCCGAGCGCGGCGGGGCGTGCACGGGCTGCCCGTGGCAGGCGCTCGCCGAGGACGACCAGCGCGAGCACAAGCGCCGCCTCCTCGCCGACGTCTACGGCCTCGAGGTCGACGCGATCCGCTCGCTCCCGGGCGGCGACCTCGGCTACCGCTGGTCGAGCAAGCGGGTCGTCGGCGGGCGCCCGGGGGGGCTGGTGCTCGGCTCCTACGTCCGCGGCAGCCACGACCTCGCGGACATGGCGGGCTGCCTGGTCGAGCACCCGGCGCTCGCCGCCGCGGCGCACGAGCTCGTCGGCGTCGCCGACGACCTCGAGATCGCCCCCTACGACGAGCGCACGGGCGCGGGCGATCTGCGCTACGTCTGGCTCAAGACCGACGGCCGGCGGGTGCTCCTCACGCTGATCACCGGCGCCCGCCAGAGCCGAGCAGCGGCGCTCCTCGGCGCGCGCCTGCGGGTGCCGAGCGGCGTCGCCTGGAGCGTCCAGGGCGGGCCGGGCAACGCGATCCGCGGGCGCGAGGCGGCGATCCTCCGCGGCGAGGCGAGCCTCGCCCTGCGCCTCGCCGGGCGCGAGGTCGACGTCGGCCCGCTCGGCTTCCTCCAGCCGAACCCCGAGGTCGCCGCGCTCGCCTATCGCGAGCTGGTCGCCGGCCCCGACGGTCAGCCGCGCGCGGGCGCCCTGGCCTTCGACCTCTACGCCGGCGCCGGGGTGACGA
>JAGQIT010000571.1 GCA_020431135.1 Myxococcales bacterium
CGACGGAGCGATCCACGACGTCGCCCTGACGACGACCGCCGACGGCTGGCTGGTCGCCCTCGCTGTCGCCCCCCACATCGAGCTCGTCCACCTCAGCGCCGACGGCCGCGAGCTCGGGCCCCGCGAGCGCATCCGCGACGCCCGCACCCCGCGCTTCGCCGCAGATCCGCAGGCCCCGGCCGCGCCGCTCCTCACCTGGGTCGCGGCCTCGACCGGCGCCGTGCACAGCGGCGGGATCGCCCCGCGCGGCGCCTCCCGGCCGCCGGTCCGCCTCTTCGAGCGGACCGTCGAGCCCAACTTCGCCGGCCAGGTGGCGATCGCGGTGGGGGAGTTCCTCGTCGCTCGCCGGGCCGCGCGAGGGGTCGAGGTCGTCCGCGTCAGCGCCCGCGGGGACGTCCGTGCGCGCCACGCCGACGTCGGCGGCTCGACCGAGTACCCGACCCTCGTCCGCTGCGACGACGGACCGCGGATGATCTGGTCGAACTTCGCGTCCCGCGGCGAGATCCGCTGGGCCCGCCTCGACGACAGCGGCGCCCTCGTCGGCCCGGAGATCCGCCTGAGCGGCGTCCCCGATCACTTCAACCACTCGCCGGCGATCTGCGACGGCGTCGACACCCTCGTTCTCCTCGCCGGCTACACCGGCGGCACGGGCCTGTCGAAGAGCCTCGATCTCGTCCGCGTCGACGCCGAGGGGGCGATCGTCAGCGATCGCCTGCGGGTCTACGACGGCGCCGCCGGGGTCGCCTACGATCCCACCATGCGCCGCGACGGCGACGCCCTCGTCGCCGCCTGGGGCGTCCGCGGCAGCGCCGAGATCGCGCTCGCCCGCGTCGACCTCAGGAGCGCCGGGACGCGCGAGGGCCCGACGATCGCCCGCTAGCAGGCGGTGGCGAAAGAGAAGACTCGATGACCCCGAGAACCGAAGCCCCTCCCCCGCTCCCTGGCCTGCGCCTGCGCCCGATGGCCGCCGACGATCTCGACGCCCTCGTCGACCTCGACTCCGACCCTGAGGTCACGCGCTACATCAACGGCGGCCAGGCGACCCCGCGCGAGGTCTACGTCGAGCACATCCTGCCGCGGATCCTCGCGCACGCCGACGCCGCGCGCGGCCGCGGCTACTTCGCGATCGTCGACGACGACGCGGCCGCGGGCGAGCGCTTCCTCGGCTGGGCCCACCTGCGCCCCGACCACCTCGAGCCGACCTGGCTCGAGCTCGGCTACCGCCTCCACCGCCGCGTCTGGGGGCGCGGGGTCGCGACCTGGGCCGGCGCGACGCTCGTCCGTCGCGGCCTCGCCGACGCGAGCGTGCCGGTGATCTCGGCGCGCACCGACGTCGACAACCGCGCGTCGCGGCGCGTGATGGAGAAGCTCGGGATGCGCCTGGCCGGCGAGTTCGAGTTCCCGGCCGCGACGATCGGGACGCTCGCGATCCCCGCGGCGCAGGCGGTTCTCTACGTGCTCAAGCGCGGCGCGGGCGGGTGATCGAGCACCGGCCCCGCGGCGACGGCCGCCGTGTCCTTGCGAGCCGCTCCGTAGGCGCCCGTCGCTGCGACCGCGCGTCCGATCCTGACCGGGAGAACAGGCTCGACGCGGCCGCCCGCGGCCAGCGAGCGACTGCGCAGGCGGCGGGCCCAAGAGCCAGCGTACTATCTCCCTATGGCCTCGCTCCGGACACCTCCGACGATCACGGCGCTCGTGCTCGCGGCCTGTACCGGCGCCTCCGCGGAGGTCGGGAGCGACACTGCGACGACGAGCGCGGCGTCGACGTCGACGACCGGCGAAACCGGGGGGACGACGACAGACACCAGCGGCTCGACCTCGTCGACGACCGCCGATGACTCGACCACCACGGGGACTACGGGTACTGGTACGACCACGACCTCGACCGGCGACAGCGAGTCGTCGTCGACGACCGGCGAAGGCTCGACCTCGACGACGGGCGGAGACACCGACGACCTCGACTGCCTCGCGGCGCCTGACAATGACCCGAGCGCGCCGTGGAGCCGGCGGTTCAAGACAGAGCCCTATGAGGCCGTGCGCTGGCCGTCGGTCGAGGTCGACGCGGCCGGATCGGTGATCCTCGGGGCGCACTTCATCGGCGCGATCGATCTCGGCGCCGGGCCGATCCCCGAGGACGAGGAGGCCGTGGGGCGCTGGCGGGTCTTCCTCGCCAAGTACGACGGACCCTGCGCGCTCGCCTGGGACGTCGTCATCAGCGGCGACGGCGAGATCCAAGACCTCGCCTCCACGCCCGACGCCGACGGCGGCGTGATCGCTGCGGGCTCCTTCTTCGGCACCCTCGACTTCGGCGGGACGACCCTAGAGGCGACCTACGGGATCGAGGCGGTCGCCGACGTTCTCTATCAGACCACGGACCTCTTCGTCGCGCGCTACAGCCCCGAAGGCGCGCTCCTCTGGGCCCGCCGCTTCGGCGACGACGCCTACCAGCGCGCGCACGACGTCGCGATCACGGACGCCGACGAGGTGATCGTCGTCGGCGGCGTCCGCGGGACCGTCGATCTCGGCAACGACGTCATCATCGCCGACGAGCGCTACGACGGCCTCCTCGCCCAATTCACCGCGGACGGCGAGCACGCCTGGCACCACACCTTCAGCGCGCCGGCGGACGTCGGGATCTTCGCCGTCGACGTCAGCGCCGGCGGGCTGCTGTCGATCAGCGGGCTCGCGGCCAGCGGCGTCGACTTCGGCGGCGGCCCCCTCGACGTCGTCGACGAGACCTACGAGTACCTCGCACAATTCGAGCCCTCAGGGGAGCACCGCTGGAGTCGCCGCAATCTCCCCGGATACGAGCCGCACGGGCTCCTCGCGGACGACGACGGCGCCGTCTACTCGGCGGGCACGACGAAGTACGTGCAGGACACCCCGCGCGACGCTTTCGTGATCCGCTTCGACGACGCCGGCGAGCTCGCGTGGAGCCGCGAGAGCGCCACCGACGGGCGCGCCGAGGGCTCCGACGTCGCGCTCGCCCCCGGCGGCGGCGTCGAGCTCGCGGGGTTCTTCGAGGGGACGATCGACCTCGGCGGCGGACCTGCCACCGCCGCGAACTTCGCCACCGATCTCTTCTACGCCCGTGTCACGCCGAAGGGCGACGTCTCGGCGACGACCCAGCTCGGCGTCGAGTCGTACGCCGAGGTGCGCCCGCGAGCCCATCGCATCGGACCGGCGGGACAGCGCGTCACGGTCGGGACCTTCACGGGCACCGTCGACTTCGGCGCCGGCCCGATGACCAGCGGCGACGAGGGCGAGGTCTTCCTCCGCGTCGCTCCCTAGCCCCAAAGTAGCGCCGCTCTCCTACTGCTCGAAGCAGTAGAGCCGCCGCTGCGTGTCGCAGTTGCGGCTGCCGTCGCTGGTCCAGCGCGAGTCGGTCAGCGTGCGCGTGCCGACGACGCCGCTGCGCCAGCTCGCGTCGGACTTCCACTCATCGCAGTCGACGGGGCTGTTGTTGCTGCCGTCGGGATCGACGTTCGTCCACACCTTCGAGGTGTTCCCGACGCTCGCGCCGAACTCGTCGCGATCGATCGGCGCGTCGAGGCTGGCATCAGTGAGGTCGGCCCAGTCGTCCGCGACCTTGACGAGATCGACGCGGAAGTAGGGCTTGTCCTTGGGCCCGGTGAAGCGGGCGCTCGGGCTGTTGGAGTCCATGTCAGCGCTGATCCAGGCCATCCAGGTGCCGCCGAGGTCCGCGCCCTGGGCGGCCGCTTGGCACTTGGCGTCCGCGCCCGAGATGCCGCCCAGATCGCCGTCGAAGGTCGCCTTGGTGACGAAGACCCGCAGCCCGCCCGGGACGCAGCTGTTGCTGCAGGCGTCGTCGTCGATGTCGTTGCCGTCGTCGCAGGCCTCGCCCGGCTGCTTGAAGCCGTCGCCGCAGACCGCGTTCTTGCAGGCGCTCGTGCACGCGTCGGTGTCGACGTCGTTGCCGTCGTCGCACTCCTCGCCCGGCTGCTTGAAGCCGTCGCCGCAGGCCGCGTCCTTACAAGCGCTCGTGCACGCGTCGGTGTCGACGTCGTTGCCGTCGTCGCACTCCTCGCCGGCCTGGACCTTGCCGTCGCCGCACTCCTCGCCGACGCACTCCGCCGAGCAGCCGTCGTTGTTCTGGGTGTTGCCGTCGTCGCAGCCCTCGCCGGGGCCGAGGTCGCCGTCACCGCAGACGTTGAGCGTGCAGTCGCCCTTGCACGCCATCCCGGCGCCGTTGTTCGCCCCGTCGTCGCACTCCTCGCCGGCGCCGCTCTGGAGGATCCCGTCGCTGCACGCCGGGAGGGCGCAGGCGTTGGTGCAGGCGTCGTCGTCGACCTCGTTGCCGTCGTCGCAGCCCTCGCCGACGTCCTTCATCCCGTTGCCGCACTCCTCCTCGACGCAGGCGGCCGAGCAGCCGTCGCCGTCGTTCAGGTTGCCGTCGTCGCAGCCCTCCTCTGGGCCGTTGTCGCCGTCGCCGCAGACGTTGAGCGTGCAGTCGCCTTTACACGCCATCCCGGGGCCGTTGTTGTCCAGCCCGTCGTCGCACTCCTCGGCGCCCTCGACGAGCCCGTCTCCGCAGCCCGGGATCCCGCCGGTGTCGGAGTCCGAGCCGCTGTCGGTGCCGGGGCCGCCCGTGGTCTCGACGACCGTGGTCTCGCCGGTCGTCGGCGCCGAGGTCGAGGCGTCGCCGGTCGTGTCCCCGGTGGTCGCCGAACCGCTCCCGGTGCCCGTCTCCCCGAGGCCGACGCTTTTGAAGGTGCACGCGCCGACCAGCGACGCGCAGGTGAGGACGACGGCGAGGTGACGCATGTCCGGCGATGATAGCCGACCTCTGCGAGGACCGCCCGCCGACCCGCAGGCGAACGACGTCCCCCGCGTCGCGGCGCCGGTGCCCCGCGACGTCGCCGGTGCACCTACAAGCGCCGCGAAGCTCAGCGCGAGCGGGCGAGGCGCGAGGCCCAGCGGCGGATCAGCTCGCGGAAGTCGTCGAAGTAGGTGTAGGAGACCGGGACGACGACCAGCGTGAGCACCGTCGCCGCGATCATCCCGCCGACCAGGGTCTTGCCGAAGGGGCCGTAGTTGAGGCCCTCGCCGGTCGGCGTGGCGAAGGCCAGCGGCATCATCCCGCCGACGGTCGTCAGCGCCGTCATCATGATCGGCCGGAAGCGCTGCATCCCCGCCTGGACGATCGCCTCGTCGCGGCTGAGGCCGAAGCCGCGGGCGCCGTTGATGAAGTCGACGAGGACGATCCCGTTGTTCACGACGACGCCGAGGAGGAGGAGGATGCCGATCACCGCGAGCGAGTCGACCGGCGAGCCCGTGAGCATCAAGAACCACCACACGCCGATGAACGACAGCGGGATCGACGGGAGGACGCTGAGCGGCAGGACGAAGCTCTCGAAGAGGAAGCCCATCAGCAGGAAGATGAAGATCGTCGACAGGGCGGCGGCGCCGATGAGGTCGCGCTGGAGGCTCTCGATCTCGCGGGCCTCGTGATCGGCGTCGAAGGAGATGCCGCTCGGCAGGCGGTACTTGTCGACGAAGCGGCGCAGGCGGACCATCGTCGCGTCGCGGCCCTCCTCGTCGAGCTCGAGGCGGATCAGCGCCGCGACCCGCTTGTTGTTGCGGACGAGCGCGGTCTCGCCCTTCTGGATCACCGCCTCGGTGAGCACGCGGATCGGCACCGTCGCCCCGGCTTGGGTCGGCACCTTGAACTCGCGGAGCTGGCTGAGCTGCTCGCGGTCCGCCTTCTTGTAGCGGATCCGCACGTTGATCTCGCGGTCCTCCTCGTTGGAGCGGTAGCGCGGGAGGAGCTGGCCGCGGATCGCGTAGGCGACCGTGTTGGCGACGAGGCCGGCCGAGATGCCGAAGCGCTCGCTCATCGTCCGGTCGATCGCCAGGGCGAGCTCGTCGCGGCGCATCGTGTCGTTGCCGCGGCCGCTGAGGCCGATCACCCCCTCCTGCGCGAGGAGGGCGCGCTCGAGGTCCTCCTTCGCCGCCTGCACCGAGGTGTGGTCGTCGCCGTAGAGCGAGACCACGAAGGTCGACTCCTTGGCGCCGTCGCCCGAGGCGAAGCGGGCCTCTTTTTGCCAGCCAGGGCGGCTCGGCAGGAGGTCGTAGACCTTCTTGCGCGTCTCGTTGAAGGGCGGCTCGCCGGGGCGCTGCTTCTCGAAGAAGACCTGGACCTGGCCGAAGGTCGCGTCGAAGCCGATGTACTGCCCCGAGATGTTGAACTCCTCCTTGTTCTCGGCGATGACGCGCTCGACCTCCTGGAAGAAGGCGTCGGCCTCCTCGAGCGTCGTGTCGCCGGGCATCGAGTAGTAGGTCCAGAAGTTGCGGGCGCCCATGTTCTCGCCCTGCGAGAACGGCACCTGCTGCATCGGCACGGCGCCGGTGATGCCGAGGGCGAGGAGCGAGACGAAGACGACGTCGAAGCGCCGGCGCAGCGAGACCCGGAGGACGCGGGCGTAGAGGCCGGCGAGGCGCCCGAGGGTCGCCTGGTAGAGGCGATCGAGGACGCGCTTCCAGGCCGCGTCGACGGCGAGCAGGCGGCGGACCCAGGGCGAGCGCCCGCGCGGGCGGACGTCGCCGAAGGCGATCGCCGAGGTCATCGGCACGAGCACGAGGGCGACGAAGAGCGAGGCCAGCAGCGACACGCAGACCGGCGTCACCATGCGGATCATGAAGAACTGCGTCGGCCCCGAGGTCAGCAGCGCGGCCGGGGCGAAGACGACCATCGTCGTCAGCGTCGCCAGGGTGATCGGCAGGGCGACCTCGCCGGCGCCGTGGAGCGCCGCGGCGTAGCGGCCGACGCCGCGCGAGCGGTAGCGCTCGATGTTCTCGGCGACGACGACCGAGTTGTCGACCACGAGGCCGATGCAGATCATCAGGCCGAGGAGCGAGACCAGGTTCACGCTCTGGCCGGCGAAGTACATCACCGGCAGGGCGAGGAAGATCGACAGCGGGATCGACCCGGCGATGATGAAGGTCAGGCGCAGGCGGCGGAGGAAGAAGAGGAGGACGAAGAGCGCCAGCACCCCGCCCTGCATGCCGTTTTGCACGACCTGCTCGAGGCTGAAGCGGATCGCGTCGCCCTGCATGAAGATCGGCTCGATGTCGAAGCCGTTGAGCACCGGCGAGTCGGCGGCCTCCTCGACCGCGACCTTGATCCGATCGCAGACCTCGACCGTGTTCGCCTGCGACTCCTTGAGGACGAAGAGGACCATCGACGGCCGGCCGTTGAAGCGGTCGATGCGCTCGCTCTCGGGGTGGTCGTAGACGATCTCGGCGACGTCGCTGAGGCGGAGGTCGTTGGCGCCGACGACCGTGTTCTTGAGCTCATCGAGCGTCTGGTAGGTCGCCATCGAGCGGATGACGTAGCGGCCCGAGGGCTCGCGGATCTCGCCGCTGGCGAGGTTGAAGCTCGAGGTCCCGAGCTTCTGGGCGAGCTGGAAGATGTTGAGGTTGGCGGCCTCGGCGAGGGCGCGGTCGACCTCGATGCGGATCTCGCGGTCCTCCTGCCCCCAGAGGTTGACGACGCCGACGCCGTCGATGCGCTCGATCGCGCGGACGAGGTGCTTGCGGATCTTGTCCTGCGGCTGGTCGAGGTTGGGGTCCCAGGTGATCCCGTAGAAGGCGACCGGGATCCCGGCGGCCGACTGCTTGTGGATGTTGACCCGCTGGACGTCGTCCGGGAGGTCGGGGCGCGCGCGGGCGACGCGATCGCGGACCTCGCGGTAGGCCACGTCCATGTCGGCGTCGCCGTCGAAGACCAGCGAGATGCTCGCCTGGTCGGCGCGCGAGGTCGCTGAGATCTCGTCGAGCGCCGGCGTCGTCGCCAGCGCCTGCTCGAGCGGCCGGGTGATCCGCTCCTCGATGTCCTGCGCCGTCGCGTTGGCGTAGGGCACCTGGACCTGCATGAAGGGCGCGCTGAAGCCCGAGGGGATGAGCTCCAGCGGGATGTTCGTGAGCGCGACCATGCCGATCACGACCGCGCTCAGGAGGATCATCAGCATCGTCACCGGCCGGGCCAGCGACGTCCGGACGACGGCGTTCTCCTTCAGCGGCGCGCTGCTCATCGCGTCCCCTCCTCCGCGTCTTCGCCCTCGTCGCCCTCGCCCTGGAGCTCGGCCGCCAGGGTCGCCGCCTCCGGGGCGAGCTGCTCCGGGCGGACCGCCGCGACCTCGCGCTCGAGCGCCCGCGCCGGCGCCTCGCGCCGGCGGCCGCCGAGGAGGTGGTCGACGCCGGCGTAGATCGTCGGGATGACCACCAGGGTGAGGACCGTCGAGAAGGCGAGGCCGGCGATCACGGTGATCGCCATCGGCGTGCGGATCTCCGAGCCGTCGCCGAGGCCGAGGGCCATCGGCAGGAGGCCGAGGACCGTCGTCATCGTCGTCATCAGGATCGGCCGCAGGCGCACGCGGCCGGCGAGCTCGACGGCCTCGTCGGTGGTGTGGCCGCGGGCCTTGAGCTGGCCGGCGTAGTCGACGAGGACGATCGCGTTGTTGACGACGATGCCGGCGAGGAGGATCGCCCCGAGGAAGACGAGGACGCTCACCGGCAGGCCGACCGCGAGGAGCGTGGCGACGACGCCGACGGCCGCCAGCGGGATCGTCACGAGGATGATCAGCGGGTAGATCAGGCTCTCGAACTGCGAGGCCATGATCACGTAGACGAGGAAGATCGACAGGCCGAGCGCGAGGTAGAGCGAGCTCAGGGAGGTCTCCCACTCCTTGCTCTGGCCGGTGACCGCGAGGGTGACCCCGCTCGGCAGGTCGACGCCCGCGAGGGCGCCGCGGATCGCCTCGGTCGCGGCGCCGAGGGAGGTCCCCTCGATGTTCGCCGTGACGACGCCGACGCGCTGCTGGCCGATCCGCCGGATCTCGTTGGGGCCGCGCCCGAGGCTGACGTCGGCGACCGCGGCGAGCGGCACCGGGTGGAGGCCGCCGGGGTTGACGACGAGCGCGCGGAGCTCCTCGACGGTGCCCTCGCGGATGTCGCGGAGGCGCACGCGGATCGGGATCTTGCGGTCCTTGCGGTTGAACTTGGTCGCCTCGGAGCCCTGGACCTTGTCGCGGATCAGCTCGGCGACCTTGCGGATGTCGAGGTTGAAGCGCGCGAGGGCGTCGCGGTCGTAGACGATCTGGACCTCGGGCGAGCCCGGGAGGATCGACGAGCGGACGTCGGCGAGGCCGTCGAGCTCGGCGATCCGCTTGGCGACCGTCTGCGTCGCCTCGGCGAGCTCCTCGAGCTCGTAGCCGCGGACCTCGAT
>JAGQIT010000572.1 GCA_020431135.1 Myxococcales bacterium
GACGAAGGAGCCGTCGAGGATCCCGCTCGGCGCCGCCGCGGCGTCGCCCCCGAAGGTGATCGTCAGCGGCGTGTCGCTGTCCGCCTCGACCATCGCGCTCGCCTCTTGGGTCGCGCCGCTCGGCAGGGTGACGACCACCGTGACCTCGCCGGCGGGGAAGCGGAAGCTGGTGAAGCTGCCGCGGTCGTCGGCGAGGATCGCCGTCGTCGTCAGCCCCGGGAAGGTGATCACGGCGCCGCCGATCGGCGTCCCCGACTCGTCGACGACCTCGCCGACGATCCGGCCGTCGGTGACCGGCGGCGGCATCGAGGCCGCGGGATCGGGCGCCGCGACCTCCTTGATCACCGGCTTGGGATCGAAGGCCCAGCCGAAGCCGAAGAGGAGCTGCCAGGGCGGCACGGGCGGGCCGTACTCGAAGGCCGGCGAGACCATCCCGATGTCGAGCGCGGCGTCGAGGTGGAGGCCGCTGATCACGTTGGCGCGCAGTCCGAGGGTCGACCACAGGCTGGTCCGCGGCAGCGACACCGGGTCGGCGCCGGGCTGGCCGAAGAGGTCCTCGTCGGCGAAGGTCGAGACGTCCCAGGCGAGCTCGGCGATCGGGTCGAGGCCGATCTGCCTGTCCTTGCCGACGCGCAGCGGGAAGTCGACGCCGTAGCGCATGCGCACCCGGCTGTGGTTGACGCCGAGGGCGAAGCGCGTGACCTCGCGGCTGGTCGTGTCGCTGATCTGCGAGAAGTCGAGGACCTTCAGCGAGTTGTCGAGGATCCAGCCGATGTTGGTCGTGAACCGGAAGGGGAACGCCTTCTTGGTCAGGTAGCGGGCGTCGAGGGTGAAGAGGACGTCGAAGCCGAAGTTGACGCGCTCGCTGGCGAGGCGCGTGGTCCCCGAGAGCAGCCCGAGGGCCATCTGACCGCCGAGGCCGATGGCGCCGCCGCGGAAGAAGCGGTGGGCGCCCTTGATGCCGAGGTCGATGTCGCCGAGCGCGAAGTTGGCGACGTCGTCCTGGCGCCCGGGCTGCTCGCGCTCGTTGCGGTTCGCCTGGCTAGAGATGGAGAGGAAGATCTCGCCCCAGGGGAGGGGGCTGTAGCCGATGTTGACGGTCCCGCGGAAGCGCGAGTTGGTGTCCTGACCGTACTGGCTCGAGTCGTAGATGAAGCCGCTGCGGCGGAAGAGATCGGTGTGCAGGCCGAAGCGGACGGTGTGCCGCCCGCCGGTGTCGGCGAGGGTCGTGCCGAAGAGGCCGAGGCCGCCGCGGACGGTGTTGACGGCCGGCTCGCGTCGCCCGTGGAGCATCGCCGGATCGTCGTCCTTCACGCTCGCGGAGCCGCCGTCCTCCGCCTCGTCGCCGCCGCCCGCCGAGCCGCCGAGGTCGGCGAAGGGATCGACCGAGCCCGAGCCGTCGGCGTCGCCGCCCACGTCGCCGAGCTCGACGCTCGCCTCGCCGCTGACCTCCGCCTCGGCGGCCGGCGCCTCGCCGTCCTCTGCATCGGCGGCCTCCTCCGCGGGCGCCTCGTCGACCTCGACCGCGCCTGAGCGATCCTCGCTCGGGAGCGCGGGCGGAGCCGCGGACGCGCTCCCTGGCGCGAGTACGGCCGCCGCCAGCAGGGCCCCGACCGCCCACACGTCGAGGCTGGGGATCGAGGCGCCTCTTGTGGCCGACGGCGATCGGGTCATGGTCGTGCGAGCGTCCACCGAAGGGCGGGGGGCTGTCAAACCTATCGCAGCTGCCGCGGCTCGCGGTTGCGCGCGTCCGCTGGGGCCAGGGCCCGCCAGGCGGCGCTGCGCGGCCGCACCGCGGTCCTCTGCGCCTCGGCGCGGCCTGCCGGAGGGGCAAGGTTGGCTCCACCTGCGCGGCTCACCGCCGCGGCCCGCGAACGACGCGACCCCTCGCGCCGGTCCCAGGCCGCCTCCGGCGACGCTGAGCACCTGCGCGAGGGGTCGCGCCGAACGCGGGTGTGTCCTAGCCCTTCTCGATGCAGCGCTCGATCAGCTTGCGGCTCATCCCCGTGAACTGGCACAGGCGGTCGACCCGCTCGAACGCGTACGCGAGGTTGATGATCATCAGATCGAGGTCGAGGATCTTGGTCAAGGAGCCGTGCTTGTTGGCGATGTCGTCGCCCGTGAGCTCCTTGGACAGGACGTGCTCCGACTCGACGCGGAGGAAGGAGACCACCGCCTCGACATAGTGCGGCGGGACCCCGACCTTGACGTGCGTCAGGCCGATCTTCCAGCGGCTGTGGAAGTAGCCCTCGCCGTAGTCGCCGGCGAAGAGCTCGGACATCCACCGAGCGTGCGTCTGCTTGAGCGCGTCGACGCGGCCCTCGATCAGCCTGGCGGTCTCAGGGACCCCCGCGAGCTTCTCGTAGAACCTGTCGGTGAGCGTCTTGCCGTGGGTCTCCATGATCGGGCCCAGCGACTTGAGGTTCTCGGCGTCTGCGTCGCCGAAGTCGAGGAAGGACTTGAGCCCCTCGTAGATGGCAGTGTTGGCCTCCATTCGGGTCTTCCTTTCCCCTAGATGAGGCGAGCGATCTCTTTGCTCGTCCGCGAGATGTCGAGGAAGATGAGGCCGAGCTTCGCCGACTTCATCGCCAGGACCGAGAGCACCGCGTCGGGGCCGCAGCGCGTGAGGATGGTGAAGCCGTCCGAGCCGCGGATCATGACCATCTCGAATTCGCCGCGGCCGAGCTCGCGGACGATTCGCTCGGACATGCCGAGGAGGGCCGCGCTCATCGCCGCGACGCGATCGTCCTCGACGTCGGCCGGCAGCGCCGACGAGATCATCAGGCCGTCGTTGTCGACGACCGCGGCCGCCTCAACATCGGGGGTGGTCGAGGCAAGCTTCTTCAGGAGCTTCGTGATTTGTTCTGAGACACTCATACTTCCTCCATTCTCTCTCTCATCGTGATTTCCGCTCTAGTCGGCTATTGCTGGCGAGGGCCAACAGCCTGCGAAGGTTCTGGCGCGCGAGTCTGTCACCTGGGCGAAGGGACAGGGCTCGGTGGAGCGCGACCTCGGCCGAGTCGAGGTCGCCGGCGCGGACGTGGTCGCGCGCCCGATCGATCAGCGTGAAGAAGTCCGCGTCGGGCTCGGAGAGCGCCAGGCGGTGGTCGCGGGCGACGCAGCGCAGCGCCTTGCGCGAGAGCCCGGCGAGGATCGCGTCGATGACCTGCACCGGCGCGAGCGATCCGATGTGGACGAGCTCGGCGACGGTGCGCTTGCCGTCGATCTCCGGGGCGAGGGCGGCGAGCTCCGGCGAGTCGATCTCGCCGAGCTTCTGGCGATCGCGGATCTCGAGGACCATCGGCGAGAGCCGGCGCCACTCGTCGTTGAGGCGGGCGCTCTCGAGGATCAGCGACATCATCGGCGCGAGGGGAGGGGCGTCCTGCGGGTCGCCGCGCTCGAAGGTGAAGGTCCCGTCTGTGCGCAGGAGCAGCGCCTGGATCGCCGGCAGCCCGCGCTCCTCCGACGACGAGGCCGCGACGATCTCGCCGTGGACCAAGACCACGACCCACTCGTCGTCGACCCGCAGCCAGCCGCTGCGCTCATCCGCGTGCAACGCATGCAGGAGCGAGGTGAGCGTCAACTCTCTGAGGCTACCTGTAAGAATCCCGACCCCCTGTCGGTTTGCACTTCGGCGGACACGCCGACCATCCCACGCCACCTAAACCAAGCTACCGCTAGGCAGCGTCATGCTCAACAGCCGGTCGGTGTTTTGTCACGCGCGCTTTCGAGGTCAGCGCACCGTGACATACATCAGCGGTCGAGACGCATGACCCTCACGAGCGGGCCTTCGTGACCTCAGCCTCGAGGACAGGTCGCGCCGCTTCGAGAGCTCGCAGGTGCTCTCGCGAGGCGGCGCCGTCCGCCTCTTCCGCGGCGTTCTCCATGTGCTCACACAGCGCGGAGAAGCGCTGCGCGCCGATCTGCGCCGACGCGCCGCGCAGCGTGTGTGCGGCCTGTCGAGCCTCGACGAAGCGGCCGCCGTCGACGGCCGAGCGCAGCGTGCTCATGTGCGTCTTGAGGCCGTCGAGGAAGAGGTCGAGGACCCGACCAAGGACGCCGAGGTTTCGCAGAACGTCGATCGTGTCGCTGTCGAGAACAGCGCTCTGCTGCTGGGGGGGGGGAGGTTGCTCTGGCACGGTTTCCTCGTGATCGAACCAACGTTGAAGAACAGCGTTGAGCTCCGCGGCGCGGAATGGTTTGGGAAGGTAGTCGTCCATGCCGGCGGTGAGGCAGCGCTGGCGCTCGCCGAGGAGGGCGTGCGCGGTCACGGCGATGACGACGGTGTGTTGCGTGTCTCCCTCGAGCTTGCGGATCGCTCGGGTCGTGTCGTAGCCGTCGAGCACCGGCATCTGGCAGTCCATGAGGATCGCGTCGAAGCGCCGCTCGGCGACGAGCGCGAGCGCCCGCTCGCCGCTGTTCACGGCCTGCGCGGCGTAGCCGAGGCTCTCGAGTTGGCCGACCATGATCTTCTGGTTGACCGCGTTGTCGTCGACAACAAGGATGATGCGTCGGGCGGCGGACATCGGCTGGAGGTTGAGGTCAGTCCTTGCGGATCGAGGCGCTCGTGCAGTCCGCCAAGCCGAGGCGGACCATTCCGAGCTTGGCGTGCGCGCGATCCGTTGCGAGGAAGAGGAAGCGCGCCGGCGTGCGCGAGTACGGCCGGAGGATGTAGAGATGGCGGCGCGTCGTGATGATGATGTCCTCGATCTCATCCCAGGCGTCGGCCGCGGACGCGAGCTTGAGGTTGCGCCAGGCGAGGTCGAGATCGACCGCCTCGCCGCGGGCGCCGAGGCACTGCCCGGTGCGCCCGTCGAAGAGCGCCGCTGACAGGGCGCCCTCGATCGCGATCGCCCGGTCGAGGCTCGCGTCGACCTCCGCGCGCTTCTCTTCGGTCAGCTTGAGCGCGGCGCTCTCGCTGGCGAGGGCGTCGTCGAAGGCGTCGGCGGTCGGCGCCGCCTTCGGCCCGAGGAGGAGCTCGGGCGGGAAGACCTCGGCGATGTCGAAGAGCAGGCCGCTGCTGTAGCTCCGGCTCTCCGGCGAGAAGATCATCGACGGCTCGGGGAGGCGGCCGATCGTCGCGATCTTGCCGCGGATCCACCGGCGCATGCGCTCGCGGAGGCGGTCGCCGCTGAGCAGGCCCCACTCGACGATGACCTCGGCGAAGTTCTTCCCCGTCGACGTGCACTCCTCGAGGACGGCGCGGATCTCCTCCTTGGTGATCGACGTCTCCGACGACAGCATCGCGTAGAGTGACCCTGGCTCATTCGACACGTGCGCCCAGGCGACCTCGCCGGCGTGGAGCATGATCCGGCCGACGATGTTGCCCGAGCGGACGATGATGTCGCCGCCGTCGCTGACCACAGCCTCCTCGAGCGCGCGCTGCAGGGTCATGCCCGGCGACAGCGTCCGGATCACCCGCTCGGCGACCCGCAGGCGGGCGAGCACCTCCTCGGCTTGGTAGGGCTTGGTGATGAAGTCGTCGGCGCCGGACTGGAAGCCGAGCGTGATGTCCCGCTGCTTGTTCCTGACGCTGATGATCGCGATGTAAGTGTAGAAGGGCCGGTCGAGCTGGCGGATCTTGCGGCACAGCTCGAGGCCGTCGATCCCCGGCATCATCCAGTCGAGGAACATGATCCGCGGCGGGTCGTCGGCCTTGGCGAGCTCCCATGCGGCGTTGCCGTCATGGACGATGGAACACTCGTGACCAGAGCTCGTGAGCAGGGCCTCGAGAACCGTTGCGGAGATAGGATCGTCGTCGGCAACCAGGATTTTCATCGGCTTGGCAACCAAGCCAGACTACCGGGAAGAGCGTCAGCCGAGCAATCGTCGGCGGCCTCCTGTCGTCGCGTCACTTCGTCGCTGACGAGCGATCGCGGCCGGGATGAAAATGCTCGCCGACGATCCGCGCGGACGCGGACCGCGGTCGATCACGGGCTGACGCACAGGCCGTTCAAGCAGGCCTGACCCGGCGAGCAGTCGCCGTTGTCAACGCATTGGACACCGCTCGAGCAGAAGCCGAGCACGCACAGCTCGCCCTGCCCGCAGTCGCTGTTGATGTTGCACGTCTGCGGGACGACGCAACCGCCGTTCACACAGATCTCGTTCATCGCGCAGTCCTTGTCCATCACGCACTGCGGGTCGCCGACGCAGACCCCCATCTCGCAGGTCTGGCCAGGAGCGCACTGGGCATCGACGAAGCACTCGCCGACGAAGACGCACGCGCCGCCGAGGCAGATCGAGTCCGCCGGGCAGTCGCTGTTGAGGACGCACTCGGGCGGCTCGGGAACACACACCCCGCCCTGGCACACCTCCCCAGGCGCGCAATCGACATCGTTGACGCACTGCGGCGGCTCGGGGACACACACACCGCCCTGGCACACCTCGCCGGGGGCGCAGTCGACGTCGTCGACGCACTGCGGCGGCGCCGGGACGCAGGCGCCCCCCTCACAGATCTCGCCGGGTGCGCAATCGATGTCCTCTACACACTGCGGCGGCTCGGGGATGCAGAACCCTTCAATGCAGAGTTCTCCCGGGGCGCAGTCGACGTCGTCGACGCACATCGGAGGCTCGAGGATGCACATGCCGGCGATGCACAGCTCGCCCGGGAGGCAGTCGCCGTCGTCGACGCAGTCGGTGGGCTCGGGGACGCACACGCCGGCGTCGCAGATCTCTCCCGGCGCACAGTCTGTGTCGAAGACGCACTCCGGCACACCCATGCACAGGCCGTCGATGCAGAGCTCCCCCGGCGGGCAGTCGACGTCGTCGACGCACTGCGGCGCGGCGACGCAGATCCCCGCGTCACAGATCTGTCCCGGAGGACAGTCCTCATCGATGAGGCACATCGGCGGGTCGGGGACGCAGACGCTGTCGACGCAGGACTCGCCGGGCGGGCAGTCGCCGTCGCCGAAGCACTCGGGGGCGACGCACTCGCCGTCGACGCAGACCTGATCGAAGCCGCACTCCCAGTCCTCGGTGCAGCCTACCGGGAAGCAGAAGCCGTCGAAGCAGCCGAAGCCGGGGCCGCAGTCGATGTCGTCGACGCACTCGAAGTCGTCGTAGCAGAAGCCGTCGAGGCAGAGCTGGCCGGGGCCGCAGTCCCAGTCGCCCTCGCACTGGAAGCCGGGGATGCAGATGTTGCCCTCGCAGAAGTAGCCGTTCGGGCAGTCCCAGTCCTCGACGCACTCGAAGACGCCGACGCACTCGCCGGCGACGCAGAGGAGGTCGTCGGGGCACTCCCAGTCGCCCTGGCAGCCGGCGGGGATGCAGACGTTGCCGTCACAGATCTCGCCGGCGCCGCAGGGCGGGTTGCAGCCGTTCGGCTCGCTCGAGCAGGTGCCCACGTCCTCGCCCTCGGGGATCACGCAGGTCTGTCCATCGGGGCAGGAGAGGTCGTCGTCGCACGAGGCCGCGGGGACGCACTCGTAGTTGAGGCACTGCTCGCCCTCCTCGCAGTCGGCGTCCGCCGAGCACTCGGCGTCGACGACCGCGCACGAGCCGTCGATGCAGGTCGCCCCCTGGCCGCAGTCGTCGTTGCTCTCACAGGGATCGGCGTCGGTGCGACCGCAGCCGATCGCGAGCGCGCCGCCGAGCGCGAGGCCGGTGATCCAGCCGCGGAGGTGGAGGCGAAGGAAGGTGCGGAGGTCGGAGTTAAGCAAGGGCATAGGGGAGATCCTCAGGGGGCGGGCAGCCGCGGCGGGGCGGAGAGGGGCGCCACGAGGCCGCATGAAGGCGCACGCTCCTCCACTGTAGCGAGGCGCGACGCGCCCGAGCAAGCGCCGTCGCGGGAAGCGCGCGATAGCGCGGAGAGCGGCCTCTGGCCCCTCGCCGGCCGTTTGCGGCACACTCGCCCGGACGTTGGCGACGAACCTGCGACGAGGCCCCCTCCGGGGGTCGTGGTGGCGCTCCGCGACCCTGATGGGCGCCATCCTCCTCGGATCCGGGGGCGTGGCGACCGCGGGGCCGGCGAGCACGCGTGGCTACGAGGGGCCGGCGGCGCTGCCCGGGGCTGGAGACAACCCCTTCGACGGACCGGACGCCGATGACCTCCCGGACGCGCTCGTCGACGCGGCGCCCGATGAGGCGAGCGCCGCGGTCGCGGACGCCGACGCCGACGCGAGCGACGCAGCGGCAGGGGACGCGGGCGCGGACGCAGCGGTCGACCAAGGCGTGACCGACGTCGGCGTCCGCCTGACCATCTACCGCGGCGGCGACCGCCTCGGCGACGGGACGCGAGTCCGCCGCAACCGCGGCGTCGTCGAGGGCGAGGCGGTCTACACCCTCGCGCGCCCGGCCGTCGCCGGCGAGCGCCTCCAGCTCCTCAACTTCGCGGAGGCCCTGCGCGAGGAGCCCAAGGCGCTCGACACCATCACCCTCGCCACCTACCTCGACGGGCCCTTCGAGCGCGGCCGCCTCGACGTCCAGGAGGTCGTCGGCGCGGCGGCGTACGAGCGCCGCGACGACGGCGAGCGCCTCGAGGTGGAGCTCGCCGCCGGCGCGACGGAGGTCGTCGTCCGCTACCGCGTCAAGGTCCCGCACCGCTACTGGCCCTTCGGCTGCGCCCGCCGCCGCTGCTCGCT
>JAGQIT010000573.1 GCA_020431135.1 Myxococcales bacterium
CTGCCGTCGGCGCTCGACAACCGGCCGCTGAAGTTCCACGAGTGGGAGGAGCGCGTCGGCCAGGTGATCTTCATGAGCGCGACGCCGGGCGAGTACGAGCTGCGCAAGACCGAGGGCGTCGTCGTCGAGCAGATCATCCGGCCGACGGGGCTCTTGGATCCGGAGATCGAGGTCCGGCCGATCGCCGGCCAGGTCGACGACCTCCTCGACGAGATCAAGCAGCGGACCGAGCGCGGCGAGCGGGTCCTGGTGACGACGCTGACCAAGCGCATGGCCGAGGACCTCACGGAGTACTACGCCGACCTCGGGATCCGCGTCCGCTACCTCCACTCGGACGTCGACACCCTCGAGCGCATCGAGCTCATCCGCGAGCTCCGCCGCGGCGAGTACGACGTCCTCGTCGGCATCAACCTGCTGCGCGAGGGCCTGGACATCCCCGAGGTCAGCCTCGTCGCGATCCTCGACGCCGACAAGGAGGGCTTCCTCCGTGAGAAGCGCAGCCTGATCCAGACCTGCGGTCGAGCGGCGCGCAACCTCCACGGCCGGGTGATCATGTACGCCGATCGGGTCACCAAGAGCATGGAGGTCTGCATCTCCGAGACCGAGCGGCGGCGGGCGATCCAGGAGGCGTACAACGCCGAGCACGGGATCACGCCGCGGTCGACGTCGGCGCCGATCAACCCGCTCGAGTCGGACGAGCGGGCCGAGGCCGCGGGGCGCCGGCGCGGCAAGGGCAAGGGCAAGGACAGCGAGCGCGACGCGGTGCCGATCGGCGTCGGCGTGATCCCGGACGACGAGCTGATCGGCGACGAGCTGCGTCAGCGCCTCGGCGAGCTCCGCGAGGAGATGGTCGCGCTCGCCAAGGAGCTGCGCTACGAGGAGGCGGCGCGGGTCCGCGATCGGATCCGCGTTCTCGAGGCGCGGGCGCTCGAGGTCGCCGGCTGAGGCGGCCTCCCCGGTTCAGGGAGCGTCGGGGTTGAGGCGGCCGAGCGCCGCGCGCGGACGGCCGGCGCTCGCCTCCTCTGCGTCGACGACTCGCCGCGCTCGGCCGGCACGCGGGCGTTCGTGTGCGCTCGAGTGGACACGCGCGCTGGGCAGCGCCGCTGCGTGTCCACTCGATTGGACAGGTTCGGGCCGCGGCCCGAGAGAACCTCGGCATCCCTGCGAAATCGCGACCAGATGTGGCATCGTCAATTGCATGACCTTCGATAGGGACTTCCCGGAGCGCCGTGGGGGCGGCTCGGACGGGGGTGGCGGCGGGAGCTATGACCCGCGCGACGCTGCCGAGCGCCGCTACATGAACGACCTCGGGCAACGCCTCAAGCGCCTGCGTGAGGAGCGGGGGCTCACGCAGCAGGCGCTTGCGCGGATCTCCGCGGTCGCGGCCGACATGATCTCGCGCCTCGAGAACGGCCACTACCAGTCGCCGGGGCTGCGGACGCTGCTCCGCCTCGCGGACGGCCTCGGCGTCGGGATCGGCGAGCTCCTGCCGGAGGCCCAGGGCCTGCGCGGCGCGGCGCCGACCGGCGGCGGCTCGGGGCGGGCACGCCTCTTCGCGCTGATCAAGCGGGTGAGCGACGACGACGTCGAGATGATCTGCGGGATCCTCGAGTCGGTCCTGCGCGCGCGCCCTCCGGGCTGACCGAACGGGCAGGTATTTCCTGCGTGCGACGAAGAGAGGGCCAGCGCTCGCCTGAGCGCTGACCCTCTTCGCGTTTCCGGCGCCGGGGAGGCTAGGCGCGCTCGATCATCAGGGCGATGCCCTGGCCGCCGCCGATGCAGGCGGAGCCGACCGCGTAGCGGCCCTCGCGGCGGCGGAGCTCGTGGACGAGGTGGGCGGTGATCCGCGCGCCGGAGGCGGCGAGCGGGTGGCCGAGGGCGATCGCGCCGCCGTCGACGTTGACCTTGTCGCGGTCGAGGCCGAGCTCCTTCTCGCAGGCGAGGTACTGCGGCGCGAAGGCCTCGTTGATGTCGAAGAGGTCGATGTCCGCGACGCCGACGCCGGCGCGCTCGAGAACGCCGCGGATCGCCGGGACGGGGCCGATGCCCATGATGCTCGGGTCGACGCCGGCGACGTGGTAGGCGACGAGGCGGGCGAGCGGCGTGAGGTTGTGGCGCTTCACGGCCTCCTCGCTGGCGATGATGATCGCGCCGGCGCCGTCGCAGATCCCCGAGGCGTTGCCGGCGGTGACGACCCCGTCCTTCTTGAAGACCGGGCGGAGCTTGCCCATGCCCTCGAGGGTGGCGTCGGCGCGCGGGTGCTCGTCGACCTTGAAGGCGGTGACGCCCTTGCGGGTCTTGACCTCGACCGGCGCCATCTCGGCCTCGAAGCGTCCGGCCTCCTGGGCCGCGGCCCAGGTCTTCTGGCTGCGCAGGCCGTACTCGTCGCAGGCCTCGCGGGTGATCCCGTACTTCTCGGCGAGGTTCTCGGCGGTGAGGGCCATCGGCAGGCCGCAGAAGGAGTCGGTGAGCGACGACCAGAGGGTGTCCTCGAGCTTGATGTCGCTGCCGAGGCGGGTGCCCCAGCGGACGTCACGGGCGGCGTGCGGCGCCTGGCTCATGTTCTC
>JAGQIT010000574.1 GCA_020431135.1 Myxococcales bacterium
GAGGATCCGCTCGAGCTCCCGAACGACCTCCGGATCGCCGCGCGGATCGATCTCGAGAGCGCCGATCTCGAGGCCGCGCTCGGCCACCTCGAGCGCTGGGCCGCGACGCCGAGCGTCGACGTCGGCGACAGTGACAGCGAAAGCGACGGCGACGAAGGAGGGACCGACGGACCGACAGGCGCCGCCGCCGATGAGCCCAGGGCAGGGCAGGGCGGCCTGCCGCCGCCGCCGCTCGTCGCCGGCCTCGCGCTCTCGCAGGTCGGCTTTCAGGTGAAGCACATCCGCGAGCTCCTCGGCGGCCTCGGCTTCGCGCCGCCGGAGCTCCTCCTCCTCCAGGATCCCGAGGGCGCGGTCGTCTGGATGTGGCGGCTCCCCTGCGATCTCGCCGACCTCCAGGCGCTCGTCGAGGGGGGCTGGGAGCTCCGCCTCCGCACCCTCGTCCGCGGGGCGATCGCCGAGCCCCGCGAGCCGGCCCGCTTCCCCTTCGATCTCCTGCTCCTCCCGGGCGACCGCCTCGCCCTCGTGCCGGCCGGTCAGGGGCTCCGCCTGCTGCGCTGGCTCAGCGGCGGCGCGCCACGACCCTCGCTCGGCCCGGAGGCGAGCGGCGAGCCGCCGAGCGACGCCCTCGCCAGCCTCGAGGCCGCGGCGATCCGCCTGGTCGTCGAGCTCCGGGTCGGCGGCGTGTTCTCCCTCGGATCGGCCGGCGCGCAGGGCGAGCGCCTCCTCGTCCGCGCCACGGCGGACGGCCTCGCGTTCTCTGGTAGCCTGCCGCCCGCGCCATGATCGAAAGAGCCACCGACAAGTCCTCGCTCATCGACCTCCTCGAGCCGATCCTCGCCGCCGTCGCCGAGCTCGATCCGGCGAGCCGCAGCGACGCCGCCGCCCAGGCCGCGCTCGTCCGCTCCCTCGCCGACGCCTTCCCCTTCGACGGCGAGCGCGTCCAAGCGATCGGCGCGACGATCGAGGCCGGCGTCGCCGATGGTTGGCTCTGCGATCGCGGCGACGCGGACGCCCGCTTCTCGCGGGTGGCGAAGCCGAGCCCTGCGACTCACAACATGTCGATCGACGTCGTCCGACTTCGGGGCGCAGCGCTCCGTCACCGCCACCCGAAGGGGGAGGTCACGCTCGGATTCGCCGTCGAAGGGAGCCCCGACTTCGGCGGTGAGGCCCCCGGCTGGATCTTCGCGGCGCCGGGCAGCACCCACGTTCCCGAGGTAAACGGCGGGCGCATGAATCTGATCTACTTCCTCCCCGACGGCGCCGTAGACTGGAACCCACCGGCCGCCGACTGACCTCGATCGCAGGTGCGGGAGCGGACATGCGCGGGCCCCTGCGAGCGCCGACGGCCTGCGCATCTTCAAGCGCGATCCATTGCAGGTTCAAGGTTTACGCCGGCGAAATTGTGGTACCTTGCCCGCCGTCTGAGGAGAACCGAGCGTGAAGCTTCTTCATACACTGGCAATCCCCTTTTTGGCCCTGACGATGACCGCCTCCATGGGGTGCGGCAAGAAGACCCCCGAGGGCACGAACCCCCCGGGTGAGACGGGCGGCTCCGAGGCGGGCGGCGGCTCCGACGGCGGCGGCTNNNNCGGCTCCGAGTCTGGCGACAGTGGCGATGCCGGTGACGGTGGCGGCGACGCGGACGGCGGCGAGGTCGCGCAGGAGTGTCCCTCCGAGGTCAGCGACACCCCGACCGCGCTCTTCGCCGACAAGCTCGTCATGCGCCTGCCGAAGGGCGTCGAGCTCGTCGAGCGCACGCCCTTCCTCTTCACGGCGAACAACGCCATCTCGGTCTGCGACGCGATCGTCTCGCGTATGGCCGTCGGCTACTTCGAGTTCGACCCGAACCGGCCGACCAAGGAGGTCCGCGACGGGATCATCGAGCAGCTCGGCTACCAGCCCGGCGACGTTCTCGGCTGGGCCGACGAGAGTGAGAAGGGCGCCTCCTACACCGGCACCTTCGAGGTCGGCGAGGGCCCGAACGGCGAGCCGCCGGTCAAGGGTCTGCTGACCATGAAGGAGGCCGAGGGCATCCACTACTGGGCGGTCTACGAGGCGCACCCGAACGCCTGGCCGGCCATCGTCGCCACCTACAAGGAGTCGGCGAAGAGGATCCTGATCCTCCGCAACAAGTAACGACAACAGTCGCCGTCGCCCGCGGGGCGGCGGCGCCGGTGAACGCCGGGAGAATCGACCGAGGAGGAGTGGAAGCATGGACGTGCTGAGGTGTCGGTCAGGTATCCCGGCGTTTGCATTGGTTCTCGCCCTGGGCCTCGCGTGCGACAAGCCAGCCGAGACCTCGACGCCGGCGGGGGCCGGTCAAGGGGGCGCCTCCGCAGGTCCGACCGCGGCCGGCGACGGACCGGCCGGAGCCGGTGGAGGCAGCGCGGACGGGGGCCAAGCCGTCGGTGACGCGGGCGCCCCGGCGGCGCCGCCCTGTCAGCCCGAGCTCGACCTCCAGCCGACCGCGTTCTTCGGCTACCGCATCCTGATGTCCCTGCCGAAGGGCGTCGAGATGGTCGAGCAAAACCCCTTCTTCGCGCGCTCGGCCACCGGCACGCAGGTCAGCTCCTGCGGCACGACGATCCCCTTCGCGGCCCTCGGCTACGTGCGCTCGACGGCGTCGCAGGCGGCGATCCGCAAGCACATCATGATGCTCCGCGGCTTCGAGCCGGAGGAGCTCAGCTTCAGCAACGAGAGCACCCAAGGCGACACGACGATCGCCACCTACGACGTCAGCGGCAACGCGGGGATCCGCGGCCTGGTGTTCTTCAAGCGCGATCGCGGCTGGTACTACTGGGGCCTCTACGAGGCGTCGACGGAGGACTTCTCCACCCTCGAGGGGGTCTTCCGCTCGAGCTTCGCGTCGCTGCTTATCCGGCCGGTTCGCGACGGCGCCTGAGGCCCACCGCGCGAGAGCGCAGCTCTACCGGGCGCCCTGCAAGCTATGGCGGAGCCGAGGCCAAGCGACCGCCGCGGGCTGCGGACCTCGACCCCGGGGTCTGCGGCCGGCGACCCTGGCGTATCGAGGTGCGCTGACGCGGCGCGTGAGTCCTTGCGGCCCCTCCTGGGTTGAGGTAGAAGGCTCCTCCCCGCCCGGTCCATCCTCTGACCCCATCGTCTAGAGGCCTAGGACAGCGGCCTTTCACGCCGCCAACACGGGTTCGAATCCCGTTGGGGTCGACGGATTGGGCGGGGCCCGGGCTCGTAGCTCAGTTGGTAGAGCGACGGACTTTTAATCCGTTGGTCGCAGGTTCGAGTCCTGCCGGGCTCAACGGCGTCGCCCTCCGGGGCGGCGCCGATCTTTCGACGACGCTCCGGTCGTAGGTGTCTCGTTCAGGTCCCGATCCGAAGATCGCGGACGTCGACGACGACCGGCGACGGTCCCGTGAAGGACTTTTTGGACATGTCCACTCGGACATCTTGAAAGCGACACCGACCCGGAGGCTGACGCCGCTGACGGACAGCTGACGCGTTCGAGTCGAACCCGAACGGTCAGTGGAGCGAGCACGCGAAGACTGACTGCGAGACCACGTTCGCGCGAAGAGCGCGACTGCACACGCAATCTTCGCCAGGGATCGAAACGCCCATCCCACGCGCCTCCGCTCGGGTCGGATGCCTGAGCCCGCGAATCCGCGTTTACGCTAGATTGCGTCCTGTGGCCAGATTGGCCCTGAATACCCCCGGGATTCGTCGAGTCGAGGACCCCTGCGTTCGGGATTACTTGGTAATGTTTGCGAGCGCGCATACGTCTGCTAGCGTGTGGTCGGTTTACCCACCTCAGGAGGAGCCTCATGCGAAACCTATGGCTTGGAACCCTCGTCGCCTCGCTCGCCGGTCTTTGGCTCGGTGAAGCCGTCGCCGCGCCCGCGTCGGCAGGGGCCGTGAGCGCAGAGGCCCAATTGAAGACCTGTGTGCGCCAGTGCGCGAAGAACAACACGGCCTCGGACGACATCGCCACCTGCAAGCTCGAGTGCCGCTACCAGTTCGAGGATCAGCCGGCGCCGCCCGCCTCAAACCCGCCGCGTCCGGCGACCTCGACCGTGGCCGCGCCCCCAGCTCCTCAACCCGCGCCGCGCCCAGCGACCGCGACGACCTGGACCGCCGCGGATCAGACCCGCTGCGAGAACCTCTGCAACAACGAGCCGGTCGTCACCGATCGCGCGACCTGCAAGCTCAACTGTCGGGCGAAGGCCGACAACAACAGGGCGGCGCCCGCGAGCCCGACCGCGGGTACCGGGACGTACGCGGCCCCGTCGAGCGCCCCGACCTACACGCCGAGCGGGCGCCTGTCGGCGAACGGGCCGATGGTCTACTCGCCGAGCCAGCCGGGGAGCGCCCCGACGCCGGCCAACAACGCCGCCCTCCAGGCCCAGGTCGCGCAGTGCAAGAGCGAGTGCAACCGGGCGAGCTACCGCACCGCGACGGATCGCGCGACCTGCACGCTGACCTGTGACAACCTCCTCGACGCGGCGCCGCAGGGGACCGTCTATCACAACAACAGCGGCGTCTCGGGAGCGGACGCGCGGCGGGCCGTGATCGAGTCCTCCGCAGGCATCGCAGGATCGCCGGGGCCGCAGTCGACGTCGCAGGGGCAGTGGTACCGCCCGGCGCCGCAGCAGCCCGGCGCGACCGGGACCACGCCGCCCGCGCCCGCGCCCAAGGGCCCGACTAGCGTCAGCGCCGCGACGGCCCCGAGCGCCGCGCCGGCCACCTGCCAGGCGGTCACGGCCTGCAACCAAGGCTGCTCCTACGCGCAGACGACCTGCGCGCAGGAGTGCGACCAGGCGAGCCGGCGCGCGACCGACCGCGCGACCTGCAAGCTGACCTGCTCGAGCAACTACGAGGTCTGCTCGGAGGACTGCGCCGGCAAGGC
This sequence comes from Myxococcales bacterium, assembly GCA_020431135.1. GTDB lineage: Bacteria > Myxococcota_A > Polyangia > Nannocystales > Nannocystaceae > JADJRG01. The sequence continues at coordinate 4,877 of JAGQIT010000574.1, forward strand.
GTCGCTGTGCCGCGACAAGACCTCGAAGTAGACGCTTCGGCCGCTCACCTCGCGTGAGCTGGGGCCGCGCCGCACGGGCGCGGCCTCGTTCGTTCTCGGGGCAGCGGCCGCTTCTTGCCGGGTGCGCGCCCCGGGTGTACTCAGCCCTCATGACCGCGAAGAAGCCTGGTGGGATCGATCGACGCGAAGCTCTGGCGCTGTGCGGCGGGGCGATCGGGGCGCTGACGGTGATCGGCTGCGGCGGCAAGATCGAGGGCCTCACCGACGTCCCCGCGGAGGGCGGCGCTCTCCGCCTCAGCTTCGCGGAGCACCCGGCGCTCAAGGATCCCGGCGGCAGCGCGATCGTCCGCGCCGACGGCAAGGGCAAGCCGATCCTCGTGCGCAACGACAACGGCGAGTACCTCGCGCTCTCGCTCAAGTGCACGCACCTCGGCTGCACGGTCCGCGTCGACGACGAGGCCGGCGACCTCGCGTGCCCGTGCCACGGCTCGCGCTTCACGGTGACCGGCGAGCCGACGAAGGGACCCGCGGACTCGCCCCTCAGCCGGTATGCGACCCAGGTCGAGGGCGACGCCGTCGTCGTCTCGCTCGCGTAGCGGACGCGCCGCGCTCCGTGCTCAAGTACGAGTACGCAACATACGTCGGGGACCTGCGCCTCTGCAGTAGCGCAGAAGGTCGTGCGGCGTGACAGCGCGCGCTTGGATCGACGCTACCTGCCTAGGACCGACGCCGTCGCAGACGCGCCGCGCTCCGTGCTCGGGTTCGCACCCCAGGTCGGGGACCTGCGCTGCGCACCCGGTGGCGCAGAGAATCGTGCAGCGTGACAGCGCGCGCAATTATCGACGCGACCTCATCGAGGGCGACGCCGCCGTCGTCTCGCTCGCGTAGCGGACGCGCCGCAGCGTCCGTGCTCGGGCACAACACAAGGTGCGCGCGCGGCTCGACGCCACCTCGCTCTGCTGAGCGCAACGCGACCGCGTGATAGCCTCAGCCAGTGGTCGAGGCGGCGCTGCTCATCGTTCTCGCGACCTTCGGCGTCGCCGTCGTCGTCACCTCGCTTGTGCTCTGGAGCTGCCTCGTCCGGGTACCGCCGGGCGCCGTCGTGGTGATCAGCGGGCGCAGCCACCCCGCGCCGCCCGGCGCCGACGCGCCGACGCTGCCCTTCCGCGTGCTCACCCGCGGGAGGGCGCTGCGGATCCCCATCCTCGAGCGCGCCGATCCGCTCGAGACACAGCCGCGAGCGCTCCGCCTCGAGCTCCGCGACGCCTACGCCGCGGACGGCGAGGCGCCCGCCCTCGAGGTCGCCGCCATGGTCCGGATCGGGACCGACTCGCCGCTCCTCGAGCGGGCGATCGAGCGCTTCCTCGGCCGCGCTCCCCAAGAGGTCGCTACCGTCGCAGAGCAGACCCTCGAGGGGGTGCTCCGCGAGGTCCTGAGCCACCTCAAGGTCACACAGATCCGCGAGGACGTCGACAAGCTGAGCGCCTACCTCGGCGACGACGCGGCGTACGACCTCGAGAAGCTCGGCCTCGTCGTCTCGGATCTCCGCCTGACCCTCGCTTGAGGGCGCCGTCCGCTACTCCGCCGCCGCCTTGTCGTCCGCGGGCAGGAGCATGAGCTCGAGCACCTGATCGACGCTGCGGACGAAGTGGAGGGTCATGTCCTCGCGGACCTGCTCCGGGAGCTCGGGCTCGTCCTTGCGGTTGCGCTCGGGGAGGATGACCTCGCGGATCCCCGCGCGGTGGGCCGCGAGCACCTTCTCACGGACGCCGCCGATCGGCAGGACGTGGCCGCGGAGGGTGAGCTCGCCGGTCATCGCCACGTCGACCCGAGCTGGCCGTTCGAGCAGGGCCGAGACGATCGCCGTGGCGACCGCGATCCCAGCGCTCGGCCCGTCCTTCGGCACGGCACCCGCTGGGAAGTGGACGTGGACGTCGTGCGAGGCCATAAAATCGTCGTCGATCCCGAGGCGCTCGGCCCGGCTGCGGACGTAGGAGAGCGCCGCCTGGGCCGACTCCTTCATCACCGAGCCGAGCTTGCCCGTGCGCCGCAGGTTGCCCTTGCCGCGGGTGATCGTCACCTCGACGAAGAGCAGGGTGCCGCCGACCGGCGTCCAGCCGAGGCCGGTCACGACCCCGGGCGCCGGCTGCTTGGCGGCGAGCTCGTCGTGGAAGCGCGGCGGACCGAGGATCTCGACGAGGTCCGCGTGCTTGACCTCCGACGGCGGCGGCTTGCCCTCGGCGATGTGCATGGCGACGTCGCGGAGGAGCGAGGCGATCTCGCGCTCGAGGTTGCGGACGCCGGACTCGCGCGTGTAGGCGGTCGCCAGCTCGAGGAGGAGCGCGTCGCTGAGCTCGATGCCGAGGTTCTCGAGGCCGTGCTCGTGGCGCTGCTTGGGCAGGAGGTGGCGGCGGGCGATCGCCACCTTCTCCTCGACCGTGTAGCCCGGGAGCTCGATGATCTCGAGGCGGTCGCGGAGCACCGCCGGGATCCCGCTGAGGTCGTTCGCCGTGGCGATGAAGATGACCCGCGAGAGGTCGTAGTCGAGGCCGAGGTAGTGATCCGAGAAGGCGTCGTTCTGCTCGGGATCGAGGGCCTCGAGGAGCGCGGACGCCGGATCGCCGCGGAGGTTGGGGCCGCCGAGCTTGTCGATCTCGTCGAGGACGATCACCGGGTTGCGGGTGCCGGCCCGCTTCATCGCCTGAATGAGGCGGCCGGGGAGGGCGCCGACGTAGGTCCGCCGGTGGCCGCGGATCTCGGCGTCGTCACGGACGCCGCCGAGGGAGATGCGGACGAGCTTGCGGCCGAGCGCCTCGGCGATGCTCCGGCCGAGGGAGGTCTTGCCGACGCCGGGCGGCCCCGCGAGGCAGAGGATCGGCCCGCGCTTGTCGGGGGCGAGCTTGCGCACGCTGAGGTACTCGAGGACCCGCTTCTTCACCCGCTTGAGGCCGTAGTGCTGCTCGTCGAGGAGCCTGCGGGCGGCGGCGATGTCGAGCTCGTCGGGGCTCTCGGTCGCCGCGCTCCACGGCAGGCTCGCCAGCCAGTCGAGGTAATTGCGCGTCGTCGCGGCCTCGGAGCTCTGGCGGTTCATCCGGCGCAGGCGGCCGAGCTCGCGGTCGGCGGCGGCGCGGGCCTCGGGGGGGAGCTCGGCCTCGTCGAGGCGGCGCTCGATGTCGCGGAACCACCGCTCCTCCATCTCGCCCTGGGTCTCGCCGAGCTCGCTCTGGATCGCCCGCAGCTTGTGGCGCAGGAGGGCGTCGTGCTCGTGCTTGGAGAGGTGCTCGCGGACCGCCCGATCGAGGTCGCGCTTGACCTGCAGGGTGTTGGCCGCGCGCGAGACCAGCTCGATGACCTTGCGCAGGCGCTCGCTGACGGCGACCTCGAGGAGGACCTCGCGGCGCTCCTCGTCCTCGAGCTCGACGTGGCTGGCGCAGCGATCGGCGATCTCGCCGGGGGCGCGCAAGGCCGCGATCTTCGCCAGCTCCTGCGCCCGCGCCTTGGTCTTGGCGCTCGAGGGGAGGAGGGCGTCGTGCTGCTTGAGGAGATCCTGGAGGGCGCCGGCGAGGGCGTAGGCGAGGGTCGGATCGCCGAGGGGCTCGTGGCTGCGGTCGAAGCGGCAGGTCTGGTGGTCGCGGGCGTCGCCGACGTCGAGGATGTTGACCCGGGCGATCCCGCGGAGGACGCTCGTGAAGCGCCCGGGGACGCCGTGACGGACCTGGACGATCTCCGCGAGGACGCCGATCGGGTAGAGGCTCTCGGCGGAGGAGCCGAGGGCGCCGCCGTCGCGCTGGACCGCGACGATGAGGAGGTTGGCGGTCGGATCGCTGCGCGGGCGCTCGCTGGCCCGCTTGATCGCGATGGACGAGGCCGTCGCCCGGCCGAGCTCGAGGGGGGCCGAGGCGCCGGGCAGGAGGAGCACGCTGCGCAGGGCGAGCAGCGGCAGGGTCCCCTGGGTCATTGCGTAGTCTGGCATCCGCGGGCCTGAGCGTAGCAGCCCGCGGCCGACCGCGACACGCCCGCGGGCGTCGCCGACGACCGCGCCGCTCTGGTACAACGGCGCCGTGGCGCCGCCCCAGAGCGACCTTCGCCGGCTCTCGCCGATCGCGACCGCCCTCCGTTGCGGAGCGCTGGTCCTCGTCGGTCCCGCGCTGACCGTCGCGTTCGGCCTCCTGCCGGCCGCGCTCGCGCTCGCCTTGGCGGTCTGGATCGCCCGCCGTCGCGCGCTGCGGATCGCGGCCGTCGCCGGCGTTGAGGATCTCCCGCCGGCGCTCCGACGCGCGGCGGCTGCGGCTGTCCTCGCGATCGCCGGGGTCCTGGGGATCGTCGCCGCGCGGGCGATCGCCGCGCTCGTCGTCGCCTTCCCGGCGGCGCTCTGGGTGCTCGTCCTCGGTCTCGGCCTCGCCGTCGTCGCGGCTCTCTTC
>JAGQIT010000575.1 GCA_020431135.1 Myxococcales bacterium
CACGTGCACCTGATGGGCGCGCGCAGCCTCGACGCAGGCGTCGAACTCGGGCTTCGTCTGCGGCGGCCCGAAGGGGCCCGCGCTGACCTTCACAGGGATCGATCCGTAGGCGGTCTCGACGACGACGATCCGCCGCGGCCGCTCGGTCCGGCGGACCGGCGTGTGACGCACGCCGATGGTCGTCGTCTCCGCGAGCATCGCCGCCGCGACCGCGTCGGCCTGCGCCGCCGGAGCGAGCGCGGCGAGGGCCAAGGCCGGCCTGCCCTTCTTCATCGTGATCGGCGTCGCCCAGGCGTCCAGGGCCCCCGCGGCGAAGAGCGCCGCGATCGCGTGGGCCGCGAGCTCACCGCTGAGGTCGTCGATGTTCGCCTCGATCACGACGTGGGTCGACGTCTCACGCGCATCGTCCACCGTCGACCGCGACGGCCGCTCGCCGAGGACCAGACGGAGGAGGTTCGGGCGCTCCGCGAGGTCACGCCGGCCGCCGCCGAAGCCGACCCGCTCCGGCGCGAAGGCGGGCCATCGCGCGTAGCGGGTCGCCGTCGTCGCTACGATCGCCGCGCCGGTCGGCGTGACGAACTCGAAGTCGAGGTCTACCGCGTAGGTCGGCACGCCGCGCAGGCAGGTGACGGTCGCCGGCGCCGGCAGCGGGAGGCGGCCGTGGCGGGCGTTGACGAAGCCGCGCCCGATCGGCAGCGGCGAGGCGACGACCTCCGCGCCGAGGTAGGTGATACAGGCCGCGGCGCCGACGATGTCGACGATCGCGTCGACGGCCCCGACCTCGTGGAAGTGGACCTCGGCGAGGGGGATCCGATGGACCGCGGACTCGGCCTCGCCGAGGCGGCGGAAGATCCGGCGGGCGAGCGCCCGCACGCCCGGCGCGAGCGGAGCCGCCGCGAGGAGGCCGTCGATCGCCGCGAAGGTGCGCTCAGGCTGGGGCGCGTCGAGGTGGACGTCGAAGGTCGCGGCGACGATCCCTGAGCGCGTGACGTGGCCGCGCTCGAGGTGATAGCCGTCGAGCGCGAGCGCCTCGAGGGCGGCCTCGACCACCGCGAAGGGCACCCCGAGATCGAGGAAGGCGGCGATCGTCATGTCGCCTGCGACGCCGCTGAAGGCGTCGAAGAAGAGGATCTTCCCCTCACCTGCACCTTCGGTCAGCTCTTCTCGCGGCGCGATGGCTGCCCCGTGGACGTGTCCATGGACGTGGCTGTGCCCGTGCCCGTGTTCATGCCCATGCTCGTGGCCGTGACTGTGGCCGTGGCTGCGCCCGTGCGCGTGGTCGTGTTCACGCCCATGCCCATGCCCGTGCTCGTGCCCATGCCCGTGCGCGTGGTCGTGTTCATGCCCGTGCCCATGCCCGTGGCTGTGGTCGTGGTCGTGGCTGTGCTCGTGGCCGGGCCCGTGGTCGTGATGCTCGGGGTCGTGAGCGCCGCGCGCATGCGGCTCGGGGGACTTCGCCATCTTCGGATCCTCACCGCCCGCCGCCGTCGAGGCGCCAGCGTCCCTCCACGCTATGGCATCGGCGTCCGCCCCGACAAGCCTGCACGCCGGCACGACCGGCGCGAACGCGCGCGAACGCGGCGCATCCCGACGACCCAGCGCGCTGACCTCTGCGCGCCGAGTCACCTCGACCGACTAGGCGGACGTCCGCCTAGTCGGCGTGGAGGACCACCCGCTCCCAGGTCGCGCTGCCGTTGAGGCTCGTCGTGCTGCCGCAGCGCCAGCCGCCGCTGAGGTTGCCGGCGCTCGTGTGCCAGCACAGCCGCAGCGTCGGGTTGATCGACTCGGTGTCGCAGGAGCTGCGCTTGAGCGGGTCGCCTTGCTTGGCGAAGCCCCACGAGTAGGCGTCGGAGTAGTACCAGCCGACCCCGTTGGCGTCGTGCGCCGTATTGCTCGTGCCGGTGAAGAAGAGCACGTCCTCACGCGGCGCGTGGGCGAGGAGCTTGAAGGTGTCGCTGCCGACCTGGCGGCAGCCGAGCATCAGGTTCGGCTTGTCGCAGGTAGTGGCGATCGACGCCAAGGTCGTCGTTGTCTTGTTGTAGGGCTCGGTGTGGCACTCGGTCCAGCCGATGAGGTCGGCCTTGGGGACGTCGACCTGCGGACCGGCGGCGTCGTAGGTCTCGATGAGGCACTCCGCCGAGCAGCCGTCGCCCGGGTCGACGTTGCCGTCGTCGCACTCCTCGCCGCCCTGGAGGTAGCCGTCGCCGCAGGCCGCGAGGGTGCACTCCGTGGTGCAGGCGTCCGTGTTGTCGTCGTTGCCGTCGTCGCACTCCTCGACGCCCTCCTGGACGAAGAGGTCGCCGCAGATCGCCAGCGCGCACTCGGCCGTGCAGGCGTCGGAGTTGCTCATGTTGCCGTCGTCGCACTCCTCGACGCCCTCCTGGACGATCGTGTCGCCGCAGATCGCCTTCGTGCACAGGTTCGTGCACTCGTCGGTGTCGATCTCGTTGCCGTCGTCGCACTCCTCCGCGCCCTGGAGCTCGCCGTCGCCGCAGATCGCCGCGACGCAGCTGTTCGAGCACGCGTCGTCGTCGACCTCGTTGCCGTCGTCGCAGGCCTCGACGCCCTCCTGGACGAAGCCGTCGCCGCAGGTCGCGGCCGCGCAGGTCGTCGGGCACTCGTCAGTGTCGTCGGTGTTGCCGTCGTCGCACTCCTCGACGTCCGCCTGGACGAGCCCGTCGCCGCACGCGGCGACGGTGCAGCTCTTCGTGCAGCTCGCGTCGTCGCTGTTCGCCTCGCCGTCGTCGCACTCCTCGCCGTCGTCGAGGAGCCCGTCGCCACAGACGCCGCCGCCGGTCGTCCCGGTGCCGTCGGTGTCGGTGATCGTCACGGTCGCGGTCGCGTCGGTCGTGCTCGTCGTCGTCAGCCCGTTGCCCGTCGTCGTCGCCGATGTCGGGCCGGTGAATGTGTCCTCCATGCGCCCGCCGTCGTCACCAGTGCAGGCCGCCGCGCCGACGCAGAGCCAGGCCAACGTTGACGTGACGATCCAATCCCTCTGTCGCAGCCAATCCATCGTCTAGCTCCCCACTACGTAGGCACTCAGGATACTGGACGAAGCGGCGGACGCAGCCTCTCGTGTGCGGTCCGTCGGGCCGACGGGCGCGGACGCCCGCGCCGCCCCTACACATGGCGACGCCGCGGCGCGACGACGCCCAAGCGCGGCGCCGACGACGGTGTCGCGGACGCAGACGTGATCGCTGCCGCGACACGGAGCCCGCGCCCTCGCCCGCCCTCGCCGCTCCGCGTAGCCGGACGGACGCAGGGAGCTCCCACGGGCCGCCTCCCCGGGCTGGGCGCCTAGAGCGACGCGGCTAGAGGAAGCGCGCCACTCCACCCTCCGTCGCGTTCAAGATGTCCCTGAAGACATCCTCCAGGAGGCAGGCGCTCCCCCCCCGACGTCACCGACGCCCGGACGACGGGCGAGGCCGCCCCGCCACGTCGCCGCGGACGGGCGACGTCGCCCTCACCGGCGCGACGCCGTGATGGCGGCGGCGCTGCTGCAGGACAAACGCCCGCACGAGGCGGAGCACAGCGAGGAGTGCGCGCGGACGGGCCCGCTGCAGGCCGAGGCCCGCGCCGCATCTGGACGATCGCCCGAGCGAGGCCGTGAGGAGCGCGCGCTCGGACGACTCAAGCGCCGTCTTCTTCGCGCGCAGCTCAGCTCGCGCCGGAGTTCACGGGGTCCTCGCCGCGAGAAACGCGCTCGAGGTAGGTCCGGTAGAGGTCGCTCAGACGCCGAGTGAGCGGCCCCACCGCCCCGTCGCCGACGGCCGCGCCGTCGATCGTCGTCACCGCGATCGGCCCGCGCACGGACGAGGTCAGGAAGATCTCATCGGCGGCCCGGAGCTCGTCCGGCCAGATCGTCGCCTCGGTGACCGGGTGGCCGTCGGCGGCCGCGAGCTCGCAGATCAGCGCCCGCGTGATCCCCGAGAGCAGCCCCGTCTGCAGCGACGGCGTCGAGATCTGCCCGTCCTTGACCATGAAGACGTTGCTCGTCGCCCCCTCGGCGACGGCCCCGTCCATGCTCAGCATGATCGCGTCCTCGGCCTCATTGGCGGTCGCCTGGCGCAGCGCCTGGATGCTGTTGAGGTAGTTTCCTGTCTTTAGGGTCGGGTCGAGCGAGCGCCGCGAGATCTTGCGGACGTCGACGATCCGCACCGAGAGGCCGCGCTCGTAGAGCGCCGGCGCGAGGAGCTTGAGCTCCTTGGCGATGATCACGAGGAGCGGCTCGCCGGCGTGGCGCGGGTCGAGGGTGAGTTCGCTGAGGCCGCGGGTGACGATGATCCGCACGTAGCAGTCGCGGTTGCCGGTCGCCTCGCAGGTATCGCGCGTCGCCGCGGCGATCGCCTCGTCGCTGAAGTCGATGTCGAGGCCGATGCCGGCGGCGCTCCGGCGCAGGCGCGAGAGGTGGCGGCCCATCTCGACGAAGTGCCCGCCGGCGGTCCGCAGCGTCTCGTAGACGCTGTCGCCGTAGAGGAAGCCGCGGTCAAAGACCGAGATGGTCGCCTCCCCCGGATCGAGGGGGCGGCCCGCCGTCGACATGTAGACCTTGATCGTCACGCTCTCGCTCCTCTCGCCCGTGTCCCGCGGGTCGCCCCGCGATCGCGCCAGCGCAGCCTCCAGACCAGGCCGAGCGCCTCGACCATGATCCCGAGGGACATCTTCGAGGTCCCGTGCTGGCGATCGGGGAAGGCGATCGGCACCTCGACGACGGTGAAGCCGGCGCGGACGCTGCGGTACTTCATCTCGATCTGGAAGCCGTAGCCCGAGGCCTCGACGCCGGCGAGGTCGAGCGCCTCGAGGACGCCGCGGCGGTAGCAGACGAAGCCCGCGGTGAGATCGCGGACGCCGACGCCGAGCACCGCGCGGGCGTAGGTCCCCCCGGCGCGCGACAGGAGGCGGCGCCGTCGCGACCAGCCGACCGTCCTGCCGCCGGCGACGTAGCGCGAGCCGACGACGACGTCCGCCCCGTCGCGCGCCGCCTCGAGCATCGCGTCGAGGTGCGCCGGATCGTGCGAGAAGTCGGCGTCCATCTGGATCAGGTGAGTGTAGCCCTTGGGGCTCGCGAGGGCGCGCGCGAAGCCGTCGAGGTAGGCGCGGCCGAGCCCCTCCTTGCCCTGTCGATGGAGCACGAGGACGCGCGCGTCGGCGGTCGCGATCGCGTCCGCGAGCGCGCCGGTGCCGTCGGGGCTCGCGTCGTCGATCACGAGGATGTCGAGCTCCGGCCTCGCCGCGTGGATCGCCGCGACGATCGCCGCGAGGTTCTCGCGCTCGTTGTAGGTCGGCAGGAGCACGAGGCCGCGCAGCGGCTCAGCCTTCGTCGCGCTCGACTCAGAGGATGCGGTCACGGGATCATCAGCGGCCCGCAGGTGCAGGCCCTCCGTACAGATCGATCTATGGACCGGCCAGCCGTGGCGGCGCAAGGGTCCCCCATGGCTGGCATCGCGGGCATGGGCCGGGGCCTCGGTTGCGAGCGCTCCCGCGGCCCTGCTACCATCGGCGGCCGCCGAAAACGGGCGTCTTTCACCGACGACAGAGACTGCATTGCGAAGGATCCGCTGCCACTACAACTCTGGAGACGCGTTCGTTCAGGCGCTCCAGTCCCCCGGCGAAGACAACGCGATCCAGGTCTTCACGACCGAGCGCTTCGAGCCGGGCGAAGAGGTGCTCGCCGAGGTCTTCTTCACGGGCCTCCCCGGCAAGATGATGGTCCGGGCGATCGGCAAGAAGTGGCAGAGCGCCCGCCCCCGCCTCCGCGTCCGCGCCGGCGGCGTTCTCCGCTGCGTCGGCTCCGAGTGGCGCAAGCTCCTCTTCCTCCGCGACGTCGCCGACGGCACCGCGGAGATGACCCAGCGGCGCCGCCACGTCCGTCAGCCCGTTCTCGTCGAGATCCGCTGGCGACGCGCCGGCGACCCTGAGCTGACGCCGGCGACGATCTCCGAGATCTCGGAGGCCGGCGCCCTCCTCCTCACCAAGGACCCGCTCGCGGTCGGCGACGACATCATCATCGAGATCACGCCGCCGGGGAGCGCCCGTCCCCTCGAGGTCCAGGCGGTGGTCCGCAACAACAACAACCCCGACGGCTGCGGCGTCGAGTTCATCGCCCGCGACATGGGCGGGGTCCA
>JAGQIT010000576.1 GCA_020431135.1 Myxococcales bacterium
GCCTGAGAACTCCTTCGGACGCCGCGCTCTTGAGCGCTCCGCTTCCCCCTCCGTTCAGAGCTCGCAGCATTCACGCGCCGGCCCTCGGACGCCCGCCACCGAACCAAGGACGCGACCCAGGGGGCGGAGGCGAGGCCCCTCGGGAGCGAGTCCCGCAGGACATGCTTCAACGAAGTTGAAGCGTGTCCGAGGACCTGTCTGAGCGACGAGGGGCCTCGTCTCCGCCCTCCCCTGCAGCCGGCGTCCGCCCACAGCCCGAGGAGTCCGCAAGAGGACGCCCACGCACTTCGCCGCAGCCCCCGGACGCTCGCACCTCAGCTCACGGCCGCCCACGGACTTCGCCTCGGCCCACGGACGCCCACGCCACAATGCAAAGAGGACGCAGCACCGAGCGCCGCGCCCTCCCGCGCTCAGCTCAACGGAACCTCAAGAAGCCTTCGAAGTCTCCGCCGACGGCCCCTCATCGAGCCCGAACCCAGCGTGCAGGGCCCGCAGCGCCAGCTCTCCATAGCGCTCCTGGACCACCACCGACACCTTGATCTCCGACGTCGACACCATGTGGATGTTGATCCCCTCCGCCGCCAGGATCTGGAACGCCTTCGCCGCCACGCCGCTGTGCGACCGCATCCCCACCCCGACGATCGAGATCTTGCAGATCTCCGGGTCCGACACGATCGTCAGCGCCTCACGGCGCGGCAGGTCCAGCGACTCGAGCTCCTTCACCGAGCGCTCCAGATCGTTCTCCGGCACCGTGAACGTCAGGTCCGTCGTCCCGTCGCGGCTCGCGTTCTGGATGATCATGTCGACCACCACCCCGGCCTCCGCCAGGCGGTTGAAGACCATCGCCGCGACGCCCGGCACGTCCGGCACGTTCGTCAGCGTCACCTTCGCCTCGTTGCGGTCGAGCGCCAGGCCGACCACCACCGGCGCCTCCATCGATCGGTACTCGGACACAATCCACGTCCCTTCGTTATTGTTGAGGCTCGAGCGGACATGCACCGCCACCCCGTACTTCATGGCGAACGCCACCGAACGGATCTGCAGGACCTTCGCCCCGAGGCTCGCCAGCTCGAGCATCTCCTCGCACGTGATCTCGGCGATCTTGCGCGCCTTCGGCTCGATCCGCGGGTCCGTCGTGTAGACCCCGTCGACGTCCGTATAGATCTCGCAGACATCCGCGCCGATCGCCGCCGCCAGGGCCACCGCCGACGTATCTGAGCCGCCGCGGCCGAGGGTCGTGATGTTGCCGTCGGCGTCGAGCCCCTGGAAGCCCGCGCAGACGACGATCTTCCCGGCCTCGATCTCGCGGCGGATCCGATCGCCGCGCAGCTCCTTGATCCGCGCGTTCGTGTAGGTCCGGTCCGTGATCATCCCGATCTGGTGGCCGACCAGCGAGATCGCCTCGCCGCCGAGATCGTGGATCGCCATCGCCAGCAGCGCCGCGCTGACGTTCTCGCCGGTCGACACCAGCTGATCGAGCTCGCGCTCGTGGACCGGATCGCCGGCGCCGTCGACCGCGACGTAGGGGCCCTTGCCCTCGCCCTCCTCCTCAGCGCGGCCGAGCGCGCGCAGGCGGTTGGCGAGCTTGATCAGGCGGTTGGTCTCGCCGGCCATCGCCGAGACCACGACCACCAGGTCGTTGCCCTGGCGCTGGGCGTCGAGGCAGCGCTGGGCGCACGCCCGGATCCGTTCGAGGGTGCCGACCGAGGAGCCGCCGAATTTCTGGACGATGAGCATTGCGAGCCGCGCAACCTTGCAGCGAAGGCCGCGAGCCCGTCAACCGCGGAAGGGGCCCGCGCGCCAGAAGCCTCGCGCCGCGGCTCGCGGCTCAGCGCGCAGACGCGAGCCGCTCGAAGAGCGCGTCCGGGGCCGCGATGAGCCCCGTCTCCGTGCGTACGTCACAGAGACACGACGTGTGCGGGCTGTCGTTGCGGTACTCGATCGCCAGCAGACCCGCCCGGCGATCGCCGTAGACCCGCTCCAGCCGCGGATCCGCCTCGCACGCCATGTCGTCGCGGTTGGTCTCGGCGGCGCCGTACCAGTCGGCGGGCTCCTCGACGAAGAGCTTGACCCGAGGGACGCGGGCGACGAAGGCAGCGTCGCGCCAGAGGACCTCGAGCGGCCGCGACGCGGCTGGGATCGCGAGGAGGTCGACGCGATCCTGCGGGAGTTCCTCGCCCCCGTCCGCGGCGATGTGGACGTCGAGCGCCCGCATCGGTCGCCAGCCGCCGCGCCGGAGCTCGCGGCTGATCCGGCGCGCGCGTCGGGCCACCGTCTCGCGGTAGGCGGCGCAGGGATCGACGGCGTCAGTCGCCGCGCGCTCGAGATCCGCGGCGTCGTAGATCTCGACGCGTCGCGTCACCTCGCCGGTCGCCGCGTCGAGCCAGCGCAGGGCCAGGATCGCGTCCTCCCCCTCGGAGCCGCCGCTGACCTCGACGCGCGCCGTGACGACCGCGCTCCCCGAGGGATCGACCGCCGGGAAGCCGCGCGGGCGGACGTCGAAGGGGCAGAAGAAGACGTTCTCCTCCTCCCACGTCGGGTCGTAGGCGGTCACGACGATCTGCGCGGCGGTTGGGGCTGGCTCGGGTTCGGGGCTCGCTACGGGCGCAGCGTCAGCGTCGGGCGCGGGCTCGGGCTCAGCCTTCCCCTCGCGGGTCGCCGCGGAATCGGGAGCGCTCGCGGGCGTGGGCTCGACGCTCGGCGCGCTGACGGTGGGTGCGGCCAGCTCGGGTGCGGCCACGTCGGGCGCGAGCAGCTCGGGCGCGCTCTCAGATATCGTGGCGGTCTGCGGAGCCTCGCACGCAGGCCGCCGTTCATCGCCAGGCATCGCGGCGCTCGTGCACGCGCCTACGAGCGTGAGGCCGAGGAGCGCCGCGAGTCGTCGCATGTCCGTCGAACGCGCCCACGCCCGCGCCGATTCCCGGGCCTGCGCCCGCTCAGCCCTTGTCTTTTCCGCTCCCGAGCTGGAAGAGCGGGAGCTGGAGGAGCGCCTCCGGGATCCCCTCGCCGCGGCGCCGGCGGTCCTCCTCCTCCTCGAGGATCGTCGTGATCGCGCCGCGGCAGCTCCCGCAGCCGGTGCCGGCGTCGCATTCGTCGCCGATCGCGTCGAGGGTCTTGGCCCCGCGGCGGGCGCAGGCGACGACCTCGCTCTCGAAGACCGAGTTGCACGAGCAGAGGATCAGATCCGCTGCGGGTCGCCGCGCCGCTCCCGTCAATGGGTCGACTCTTGGCCGGCGACGAACTCATCGCCGTCCCAGATGTAGTGGGCGCGGTGGATCCCCTCGGGGGCGACGGTGTAGAGGGAGAAGGCGCCGTTGCGCCCTGGCTTCTGCGACAGGGCCGTGCCCGAGGCGATCCCGTGGACGACGGCGGCGTCGTCGGGGCCCGGGAGCTCGCCCTCGAGGTGGATGTGCTCGTGGCCGTGGAGGATGAGCTCCGCGCCGCGGCGGCGGATGACCTCGCCGAAGGCGTCGAGATCGAGGAGGTCGTGGCGCGCCTTGGCGACGCCCTCGACGACCGGGTGGTGGATGAGGACGACGCGCGCGACCCCCTCCTCGCCGAGCTCCTTGAGGATCGCGTCGAGGCGGGCGAGCTGACCGCCGCCGAGGCGCCCGGTCGCGTAGAGCGGCAGCGTGGCGATCGCCGTCGACAGGCCGATCAGGGCGACGCCGCCGAAGCGCTGGACGAAGGGGTAGTCGTGGCCGGCCTGGCGCTCGCCCTCCATGAAGGCGTTGAGGTACTGCTCGAAGCGGCGGTTGCGGACCGAGCCCTTGGTGTAGGCGTCGTGGTTGCCGGGGATCACCGTCACCGGCAGGCCGGCCTCGCCGAACTTGCGGCGGACGAGCTCGAACTCCGCCTCGAGGGCGAGGTTCGTCACGTCGCCCGTGACGACCAGCCGATCCGCCTTGAGCGCGCGCGCGCGGTCGATGATCGCGTCGAAGAGGTGCGGCGAGTGGGCCTTGCGCCGACCGAGGGCGAGGTTGACCCCGCCGGTGAGGCGCTTGTTGAGGAAGCGATGGACCCCGACCCCCTCGAGATCGAGGAGGTGGATATCCGAGCAGTGGACGAAGCGCAGGGCCATCGGTCGAAGACGCGGGGAAAACAGCGGCGCAGAGGGGTCTTGCGCGGAGTCCGCGGCCGGCCCAGGCGACGCCTCCGCGTGGTTGTAGCACAGACAATGGGGGGCGCTCGGGCCGGTTTTCGTCTACATTGCTGCGCCATGCCAAGCCTCCTCGACAAGGGTCGGACCCACGACTGCGGAAGCCTCCGCGCGAGCGATGACGGCCGCGACGTCGTCCTCTTTGGTTGGGTGCATCGCCAGCGCGATCGCGGCGGTCGGATCTTCGTTCTCCTGCGCGACCGCGCCGGGATCACCCAGGTCGTCTTCGGACCGGACATCGACGCCGCCGCCCACGAGCTCGCCGCCGGGCTGCGCGCCGAGTACTGCGTCGCCATCGCCGGCAAGGTGATCAGCCGCGGCGACAACGCCAACCCGGACATGGAGACCGGCGCGATCGAGGTCGAGGGCCACGAGGTCGAGATCTTCTCCGCCTCGGAGCCGACGCCGATCAACATCGCCGACGACGAGCGCCTCGACGCCCTCGAGACGACGCGCCTGCGCTACCGCTACCTCGATCTGCGGCGGCCGTCGCTCCAGCGCAACTTCATCCTCCGCTCGAAGCTCGCCACCCTCACCCGGCAGACCCTCGCCGAGGGCGGCTTCCTCGAGCTCGAGACCCCCTACATGGTCAAGTACACGCCCGGCGGGGCGCGCAACTTCCTCGTCCCGAGCCGCCTCAGCCCGGGGAAGTTCTACGCCCTCGCCGAGTCGCCGCAGATCTTCAAGCAGCTCTTCATGGTCTCGGGGTTCGACAAGTACTTCCAGATCACCCGCTGCTTCCGCGACGAGGACCTGCGCAACGACCGTCAGCCGGAGTTCACGCAGATCGACATCGAGATGAGCTTCGCCACCCCGGACCGCCTCTTCGTCGAGATGGAGGCGCTGATGACCCGGGTCTGGCGCGAGCTCCTCGGCGTCGAACTCGAGGCCCCCTTCCCGCGGATGCCCTGGGCCGAGGCGATGGCCCGCTACGGCAACGACAAGCCCGACGTCCGCTTCGGCCTCGAGCTCCAGGACATCACCGATCTCGTCTCGAGCTCGAGCTTCACGGTCTTCGCCAGCGCCGAGTACGTGAAGGGGATCTGCGTCCCGCCCGAGCACGCCGCGCACTTCAGCCGCGGCCGCCTCGACAAGCTGACGAGCTTCGTCAAGCAGCGCGAGCACGGCGGCGCCAAGGGGCTCGCCTGGGCCAAGATCAAGGAGGACGGGAGCTGGCAGTCGCCGATCGCCAAGGTGCTCGGCGCCGAGCTCTGCGACCAGATCGCCGCGAAGATGGGCGCCGCCCCCGGGTCGACGCTCCTCATCGTCGCCGACGACTTCCACACGACGCACACGGCCCTGTCGGCGCTCCGCCTCGAGCTCCGCGACAGCCTCGACCTCCTCGCGGGCGCGCCGGCCTGGCGCTTCCTCTGGGTGACCAGCTTCCCGCTCTTCGAGAGCAGCGATCGCGGCTGGGTGTCGTCGCACCACCCGTTCACGAGCCCGCGCGTCGAGGACATCCCGCTCCTCGACGAGGACCCCGGCAAGGTCCTCGCCCAGGCCTACGACCTCGTCTTGAACGGCAACGAGATCGGCGGCGGCTCGATCCGTATCCACCGCTCCGACGTCCAGGCGAAGATCTTTGAGGTCCTCGGCCTCAGCAAGGAGGAGGTCGAGCAGAAGTTCGCCTTCCTCCTCGAGGCCTTCCGCTACGGCCCGCCGCCGCACGGCGGGATCGCCTTCGGCCTCGATCGGATCGCCATGCTGATGTGCGGCGCCGAGAGCCTGCGCGACGTCATCGCCTTCCCGAAGACCTCGCGCGGCCAGGATCTGATGACCGGCTGCCCGAGCGGCGCCGACGACGAGCAGCTCGCCGAGCTCTTCATCACCCACCGGCCGCTCCCGGGCGCCGACTAGGATTCGGGCTAGACTCCAGCGAGGACGGACGAGCCGGTGGCCGACGACGACAAGGTCGAGGGGAGCGAGGTCGACGAGGATCGGGTCCTGATGGGTCGGGTCGCGCCGTCGGCCGAGACCCTCGACTCCGCCGAGGTCCCGGCTCCTGGGCCGTCGGACGGCGCGCCCTCGAGCCACGGGAAGCGGGCGAGCAAGGGCGCGACCAAGCGCGATCCCAAGCAGGTCTTCATCAGGCTCGCCGCCGCCCTCGCCTGCGCTACCTGCATGGTCCTCGGCTCGCCCGACGCCGGGCTGTGGTGGCTCGGCCTCTTCGGCTGGCTGCCGTGGCTGTGGCTGATCGACGGCAACAGCCCGCGTAGCGCCTTCTGGTACGGCTGGCTCACGGGGACGGTCACCGTCTTTTGGGGGTTCATCTGGCTGAGCGAGCTCCTCACCCGCTTCGCCGGCTTCGAGCTCGCCGGGACCCTCGGGGTCCACCTCCTCTTCTCGGCCTTCCAGGGGCTGCAGTGGGCGATCCCGGCGGCGGTGCTCGCTAGGATCCAGCGGCGGACGGGGCGCGACCTCCTGTGGATCGCCCCCCTCGCCTGGTGCGCCGGCGAGGCGCTGCTGCCCCACGTCTTCCCCTCCTACCTCGCGCTGATGTGGTGCTGGCAGCCGCTGTGGCTGCAGACCGCCGAGCTCGGGGGCGTCTGCACCGTCGGCCTGGTCATGCTGCTGATCAACAGCGGCCTCTACATGACCCTAAAGGCATGGTTTAAGGAGCATCGCCTCGACAAGCGGGCGCTCGCGGTCTTCCTGGCGACGATCATCGGCGCGCCGCTCTACGGGGCGATCCGCATGGCCCAGGTCGACGCGATCGCCGAGGCCAGCCCCAAGGTCAAGGTCGGCGTCGTCCAGGGCAACTTCGGGATCACGCAGTGGACGCACCCGCGCTACAAGCGGGTGATCCTCCACCGCCTCCAGCAGGAGTCGGCGCGCCTCGAGGCCGAGGGCGCGGAGCTGATCCTCTGGGGCGAGACCGCCTACCCCTTCTCGCGGGCGCTGCCCCGCCGCGACGCCCACGACTTCCCCGAGCGCCACCCGCGGCGCGTCCGTCGGGGCTTCGACGCGCCGCTTATCTTCGGCCTCGTCACCTCCGACCTCGACCCGAAGACCGGCTCGCGGTTCCCGTGGAATACGGCGATGGTGCTCAACGCCGACGGCTCGGTCGGCGACATCTACGACAAGAACTACCCGCTGGTCTTCGGCGAGTACATCCCGGTCGTCGATCCCGAGTGGTACCTGGAGATGGTCCCGGCGGCGTCGTACATCAACCCGGGGACCGAGCCGAAGGCGCTGCAGGTCGGCGAGTTCCGCTACGGGCCGCTGATCTGCTACGAGGACATCCTCCCCCGCTTCGCCCGCGACATCTCGAACGAGGGGATCTCGGCCTTCGTCAACCTGACCAACGACTCGTGGTTCGGGAAGACCAAGGAGCAGTACCAGCACCTCGGGCTCGCGGTCCTGCGGACGATCGAGAACCGGCGGCCGATGCTGCGGGCGGTCAACGCCGGCGTCTCGGCCTACGTCGATCCCGTCGGCCGCCTCGTCCAGGAGACCGAGGTCACCGATCCCGACAAGGACGGCCTCCTCGATCCGACGGGCTTCGTCGCCGAGGTGCCGATGATCGATCCTGAGTACCGGACCCTCTACGCGCGCTTCGGCGAGGGGCTCAACACCCTGGTGGTGCTCGCTTTGGTGGTCCTCGGCTTCCGCCGCCGCCGCGACGCGTAGCTCTGGAGCGTGCCCCCGCGCTGCGCTCGCGCGGGCGGCTCCGCCAGAACGAAGTTCTCTTGGCGGTCGCCCGTCGCGATGAAACACGTTGCACGCGTCGGAGAGGAGGTGTCTGTAGGGGTCGTCGGGGCGACGGCGCTAGCTTCGCCTCTCCCTCAGCCGGCCTGAATTCGCGGATGTTCGTTGTTCGCTCATCGGTGAATTCCTCGCTGTAGACGTCTTCAGCGGCGGTTCTGCGGCATTTTGCGCGGGCCTAGGTCTTGCTGCTTGGAGTTCCGATCGCGGATCATCGATCGGTCGATGACGGGCCTAACGATCTCCTCGAAGACGAGCGCCGCGACGGACTCCGCCGCGGCGATCCGTGACACTTACGCCGCGCTCGAGCGCGATCTCGGCGGCGCGCCGAGCTTGCTCATCGCCTACGTCACGGTCGGTCACGACCTCGAGGCCATCGCCGCGGGCCTGCGCGAGGTCGCCGGCGACGTGCCCTGCCACGGCGCGACCTCGTGCCTCGGGGTGATGAGCGACGAGGGCTTCGCCGGCGCCGACGGGGTCGGCCTCGGTCTCCTCGGGATCCGCGATCCCGACGGCAGCTACGGCGTCGGCGCGCGCGAGCTCGGCGACGATCCGCGGACCGCCGGCCGCGAGGCCCTGCTCGCGGCGATCGCCGCCGCCGAGCGCCAGGGCGAGCCGCCTGAGCTCGTCTGGATCGCCGCCAACCCGGGGAGCGAAGAGGCGGTGATCGCCGGCCTCCAGGACGTCCTCGGGGCCAGCGTGCCGATCGCCGGGGGCTCCGCCGCGGACAACGACGTCTCCGGCAAGTGGCACCAGCTCGCCGGCGGCGAGGTGCTCAGCGGCTCGGTGGTGGTCAGCGTTCTCTACCCGTCGACCAAGGTCCGCCTCGCCTTCCACAGCGGCTACTCCGCGACCGACCGCAGCGGCGTCGTCACCCGCGCGGAGGGCCGGACGCTCTACGAGATCGACGGCCGTCCGGCGGCGCTGGTCTACAACGAGTGGACCGGCGGCGCGATCGCGGAGCACCTCGGCGGCGGCAACGTCCTCGGCGCGACGACCCTCTTCCCGCTCGGACGCGTCGCCGGCGAGCACTGGGGGATGCCCTACCACCGCCTCTCGCACCCGGACACCGTGACGAAGGACGGCGCGCTCACGCTCTTCACCGAGGTCGAGGTCGGCGAGCGCCTGATCCAGATGGCGGGGACCAAGGAGAGCCTGATCACCCGCGCCGGACGGGTCGCGCGGGCGGCGATGGCCGCGGGCAACCTCGACGCCAACTCCCTCGCCGGCGCGCTCGTCGTCTACTGCGCGGGCTGCATGCTCACGGTCCAGGATCAGATCGACGCGGTCGCCGACGAGTTCACGCGCGAGCTCATGGGCCGCCCCTTCCTCGGCACCTTCACCTTCGGCGAGCAGGGCTGCTTCGCCAACCACGAGAGCTATCACGGAAACCTGATGATCTCGGTCGCCGTCTTCGAGCGGGAGTAGGACGCGAAAGGGTGGCGCGCGACGACACGCCGGGGCGCGAGGGCCCGCAGGGCCCAGGGGACGCAGCGGCGCCCGCGGAGGGCGTGACGCGGGACCCGGAGGAGCCGCGGATCCGCGAGCTCGAGCGTCGCCTCGCCGAGGCCGAGCGCGCCCGCCTGGCCGCCGAGGAGGAGAACGGCGAGCTCCGCGTCGATCTCCGCCGCGCCCAGGACGACAGCCGCCGGGCGATGAACCAGGCCGACCAGCTCCTCGAGGGGCTGCGGGTGATCAGCGAGGTCCGCCAGGTCGACGCGCTCTTCGCCGGCATGCTCGAGGTGCTCCGCGGCGTCCTCGGCTTCCAGGCGGCGTTCATCGTCGTCTTCATCGACGGGCGGCCGCCGCGGGTCGTCGCCGCGACCGCCCCGGACCTCCTGCGGATCGCCTGGGCGCCTGGGCGCTTCACGGCGCGGGTGCTCAAGGGCTCGACGGTCGCCCTCTTCGATCTCTCGGAGAAGGCCGAGTGGAAGGCGATCGCGCCGGAGCTCCGCGGCGACTTCGCGGCCGCGCTCCACGTCCCGCTGGCGTCGCCGCGCTCGCAGGCGATGCTCGTCTGCCTCCACCGCCGGCGCGGCTTCTTCGACTCGGAGCGCTCCGCCCTCGCGCGCCGCTTCGCCGTCCTCGCCAGCCAGGCCCTGCAAAACGCCGAGCACGCGACCGAGCTCGAGGCCGAGGTCGCCACGCGCACCGAGGAGCTGCGGCGCGAGCGTGACTTCGCCCTCCAGCTGACGATGAGCATGGCGCAGGGGCTGGTGACGACCGACGGCGACGGCCGGATCACCCTCGCCAACCCGGCCTTCGCCGAGCTGTGCGCGGTCCCGGGCGACGCCCTGATCGGCCGCCCGCTCGCGGAGCTCTTCGTCGGTCACGAGCCGCCGACCGCCGCCGGGAGCTGCGAGCGCCTGCTCGTCACACGGGGGGGCACACGGGGGGCCACGCGGGGGGGCGCCCCGAGCCTCGTGCTGATCGCCTCGGCGCCGCGCTACAGCGGCTCGACCGTCGAGGGCTCCATCCACGTCGTTACGGATCTCAGCCAGCGACAGCGGGTCCAGGAGGCGCTCGAGGAGGCGCGCGACGCCGCCGAGGAGAACAGCCGGGCGAAGAGCATGTTCCTCGCCAACATGAGCCACGAGCTGCGGACGCCGCTCAACGCGATCATCGGCTACTGCGAGCTCCTCCTCGAGGAGGCCGAGGAGCGCGAGGACGCCGGCCTGTGCGGGGACCTCGGCCGGATCCGCCTGGCGTCGGGGCTCCTCCTCGAGCTGATCGGCAACATCCTCGACCTGAGCAAGATCGAGGCCGGCAAGATGGAGGTCGCGGTCGAGTCGATCGACGTCGCGGCGATCTGCCAGGGCGCGGTGACCTCGGTCGAGCCGCTCGCCGGCAAGAACCACAACATCATGATGGTCGACCTCGCGCCGCGGCTGCCGGCGCTGCGCGGCGATCCGGTGAAGATCCGCCAGATCCTGATCAACCTCCTCGGCAACGCCTGCAAGTTCACCGAGCGCGGGATGATCGAGCTGATCGTCCGCGCCGAGCGGCGCGGCGACGGCGAGGCGATCTGCTTCCGCGTCCGCGACACCGGCATCGGCATGACCGAGGAGCAGGCGCAGCGCGTCTTCATGGCGTTCACGCAGGTCGACGGGACGTCGACGCGGCGCTACGGCGGCACCGGCCTCGGGCTGACGATCACCCGCTACTTCGTCGAGATCATGGGCGGGACGATCACGGTCGAGAGCGCCCCCGGCAGGGGCACGACCTTCACCGTGCGCCTGCCGTGCGGCGGCCCCGAGGCGCGGAGCGAGCCCGCGCGGAGCGAGCCGGCGACCGGCTGAGCGCGGGTCTCCGCCGCCCTGAACGCCGCGGAGCGGCGCCCGCTTACAGGGGCGCCGCGCGGGCTTCTTCACGTCTTTTCTCTCGCCCGGAGGTGAAAGGCGCGGCGACGGGCCGGCGTTCGACCCACGAGACGCGGCCGAGGCCGCCTCGCCTCGGAGCCTGAAAATGTCGACGCGCAGCCCCCTCTCCTCCCGCACCCGCCGCCTCCTCGCCCTCGCGCCCGCGCTCCTCGTCGCGGCCGTCGCCGCCCCGCAGAGCGCCGGCGCGACCGACATCCAGATGGCCACCGACGCCCAGATCGCCGGTGACCCGCCGAAGAAGCGCCTCGGCCCCGGACCGCTCAAGCCCGGCCCCTACGGCGAGTTCGCCTGGCGCCCGGCGCTCGGCCTCTTCAGCGACGGCGTGATCCCGGAGATGCGCTTCGCCTTCGCCGTCGGCGCCAAGCTCAGCTCGCGCTTCAAGCTCGGCGTCCGTCCGCACATCGATCTGCTCCTCGATCGCCCGAAGGCCTCCGGCGTCGGCATCGACGCGATCGGCACGGTCTACACGTGGCGCAACCTCTACGCCCGCTGGGGCTTCGGCGTCGCCTCGGCGCTGCCGAACAGCCGGGGCGACGGCGCCTCACGCCCGGGCTACGGCGGCCTCGTCGGCCTCGGCTACGAGTGGACGATGCACAACAAGAAGAAGAACGTCCACCTCGGCGCCGGCATCGACTACGACATCCGCTGGCTCAAGGACGGCACCCCGCGCTCGACGCTGATCAGCGGGATCCACTTCACCTTCGGCTAGGAGGCTGCCCGAGCAATCGACGTGTGCTCTCGCGCAGAAATCGTCGGCCCCCTCGGCTCCGTCAGAGCGCAGCCGTACAGGGCGTACTGCAAGATCTGACGGAGACGAGAGGGTCGACGAGGACAGGTGAGAGCGCGCGTCGACTGCTCGGGCAGCCTCCTCGGGAGCGCGCTCGCGGAGGTGTGTACGG
>JAGQIT010000040.1 GCA_020431135.1 Myxococcales bacterium
GTCCGAGTTCCGGAGCGATCCCGGTCCGGGGGTGCCGGTTCCCCCGTCGGTGAACAGGTTGTGGCCGGCATCCAGGACCGGACCGTACACCGTGCCGAAATCGGAGGAGGCGAGGATGGAATTGGCGACGCGCACCACCGCGCCCGGATCGGCCGCCGCGCAACTGCCCGCCAGGAGGCCGTCTCCGCCGCTGCGTCCGCCCCGGCCGTTGCCGGATGCCCCGCCAAGGCCATTGGTGCCGCTGTTGCGGGCGAAGGTCACGTTGAACAGTTCGAGCGCGCCCCTGGCGTGGAGGGCGGACCCCACGGCAGCGCCTCCGCTTCCGCCATCCCCCACCGTGAACGAGCCGGTGCCGCCGGTCCCTCCGCTGCCGCCGCTGCCGTCCGTCGTCGACGCGCCGCCGGTCGTGCCGCTGTCGCTGTCGCCGCTGGAGTCGGTGCCCGTGCCGCTGTCGCCGTCGTCGACACGACCTGTCTCAATGACCACATTCACTGACGACACCCGCGCTAGGCGCGGCCGCTCGTCTCGCCGCCGCGCTCAGCCGCCGGACACGACCTCTTCGGGGGTCTTGAGCTCGAGGAGGTCGATGTCGAGGGCGGTGCCGTCGAAGTCGTAGAACTCGAGGCGGACGCGCAGGCGGTCCTTCTTCATGCACTCGGTCATCCGGTGCTCGGTGACGTTCGTCGTCCCGAGGCCGCCGGCGCAGGCGACCCGCTCCCAGCCCTTGCCCTCGAGGTGATCGAGGTACTTGAGCCCGTTCTCCTTGAAGTAGCCCGAGTGGTAGACCTTGACGAAGGCGATGTGGTTCATCAGCGCGTCGTCGGTCGCGGCGCCGAACTCACAGGCCTCAGCGCCCTCCATGACGACGCCGGCCTCCGTCAGCTCGGCGGGGATCGAGCCGCCGTCCTTCTCGCACTTGTGCTGGCAGCCGCTAGCGACGCTGAGGGCGAGAACGAGGGTCGCGGCGGCGCCGAGGGCCGAGGATGAGAGGCGGGCGGATCTGCGCATAGGACCCGAGTACCCCTCTCCTGCGGCCTCGTCAACCGCAGACGCCGCGCCCGTCAACGCGGCAGGCGCAGGCGCGGCTCCGTCCGCGGATCCGGGGGCGGGCGGCGGCCGAGGGGCGCGTCGATCCAGGCCTCGAGGGTCGCCTCGAGCTGGGCCCGATCGCTCGCGGCGAGGTCGGCGATCTTGGTCCCGTGGTTGCCCGTCGGGTCGTGGTAGCTCATCACCGCCGGGTTGCCGCTGACGTCGATCCGCCCGGCCGCCCACGGGTCGTAGTCGCCGTAGACGAAGATCAGGCGGCTCGCCTCGCCGCCGACCCAGGCGTGGATCGCCGGGAGGAGCGCGGCGTCGAAGGGCAGCGCCACGCCGGTCGGCGGCATCCCTGTCTCGAGGTCGACGTAGTCGGGGTCGACGAGGCCGTCGAGATGGGCGAGCGGCACCGCCGGGCGGCCGAGCTGCGTGAAGGCCTGGTAGGCGTAGGCCTCGAAGGAGGCCATGCTGTCGTCGGTGACCGCGTCGACGCCGATGACGTCGTCGATGAATTGGAGGTGCTGCGCGCCGCTGATGTTCGGGTCGTCCGCCGCCGGCACGTCGAGGCAGGTCGAGGCGTCGCGGACCTGCCACAGGCTCCAGGGGAGCTCGAGGACGAGGGTCTGGAGCGCCCGATCGTGGCCGCCGATCCGCGTCAGCGCGTCGGCGCTTAGCGAGCCCGCGAGCGCGTCGATCATGTCGGCGCGGCGCGGCCCGAGCAGCGCCGCCTGGAGGGCCTCGAGGTCGGCCTGGCAGGGCTGCGGCACCGCAGTGTCGAAGTGCTCGACGAAGCGCGCGTCGGCGAGGCCGAGCACGAAGGGCGCGACGTAGGCGACGACGCCGTCGAAGTCATCGGGGAAGAAGTAGTGGTGGTAGACCGCGTCCTCGCCCCCGAGGCTGGCGCCGGTGCGCAGCCACGGCCCGCCGTAGATCGGCCGCAGGGCGTCGACGATCGCGTGGCCGTCGGCCGCGACCTGGGCGGCGTCGAGGTAGATCCAGGCGGCGTCCGGCTTCGACGCCCCGGTGTAGCGCTTCTCGACCGAGAGCTGGTTGCCGCCGACGAGGCGGCTCAGCTCGACCTCGTAGTCGTAGAAGTAGTTGTGGTAGCCGGTGGTGAAGAAGACCGTCGGCGCCGCCTCGGCGCGGTGGATCAGGGTCATGAAGAGCTCGAAGTCGCCGGCGCCCGGCGCCGGCGCGTCGTGGTCGACGGGGAGGCGGTAGTAGAGCTCGAAGAAGCGGCCGTCGGCGTCGCTGTCGAAGCGCTCGATCACCCGCATGCCGTCGATCGCCTCGAGCTTCTCGAGGATGTCGAGCTCGCCGCCGTCGCTCTCGC
>JAGQIT010000577.1 GCA_020431135.1 Myxococcales bacterium
GTGTCTGTCTCGCTCCAGGAGGGGCACCCAAGACCCGCGCCGGCGGGCCGACGCCGCAGGATCGATCGTCAGCGCGCCGCGTCGGCGATGCGCTCGAGGAAGAAGAAGAGCGGCCCCTTGTCGCCCTTGCGATCCATCACGCCGAGCACCGTGTCGTCGTCGACGCGGCGGAAGTGATCGAAGATCGGGTGGTTGTCGTAGACCATCGTCGCCGTGGCGACGCCGCGGTAGTAGACCACGCGCAGCGACGCGGCGCCGAGGATCGGGTTGACGACGCGCTCGCCGTCGGCGCCGCGCGAGATGATCGGGTCGACGTCGTTGTCGCCGCGGAAGCGCTTGCCGTCCCAGCGGAGCTTGTCGAGCTGGCCCTCGCCCGGGTGCCCCGTGGGCAGCAGGCCGCCGCACCAGTCGCCGAGCAGGGACGGGACGTCGACCGCGTCGAGGCGGTCGAAGAAGTCGAAGAGGGCGGCGACGGCGATGGGCCCGTCGTGCGCGCGGAGCTCGGCGAATCGTTGGGTCGCGTCCATGGCTGCCACCGGCCTCTCAGTTCTCTCAGTTCTCTCAGTTCTCTCAGGTCATGCGCAGGACCGGCTTGATCACCCGGCCCGCGGCCATGTCGGCGGCGGCCTGGTTGATCTGCTCGAAGGGATAGGTGGTCACGAGGCGCTCGACCGGGAGGAGCCCGCGCGTGTACCAGTCGATCATCTGCGGGATGAACGAGCGCGGGTGGGCGTCGCCCTCGACCGTCCCACGGACGCTGCGCCCTGACAACATCAGGCGGTTGGCGTCGAGGGTGATCCTCGCCCGCCGCGGGCTGACGCCGGCGAGCGCGAGAACGCCGCGCGGGCGCAGGCCGGCGAAGGCCGCCTCGATCACCGCGGTGCTGCCCGTGTTGTCGAAGGCCCGCGTCAGGCCGCCGAGCTCGCGCAGCGCCCTGACCAGGGCGGCGCCGTCGAGCTCCGCGCCGTCGATCGCGTGGGTCGCCCCGAGGGCGCGCGCCAGCTCCAGGCGCTCCGGCCGGCGATCGACGGCGACGATCGACGCGCAGCCGGCGATCTTCGCGGCCATCACCGCGGCGAGGCCGACCGTGCCGCAGCCGAAGACCCCCACCGCGTCGACCGGGCCCACCTCGAGAACGTGGAGCATCGCCCCGGCGCCGGTCTGGACCCCGCAGGCGAGCGGGCAGAGGTGCACGGCGGGCAGGTCGTCGGCGACGGGGACGACGTTGGTCGCCGCCGCGACCGCGTGCGTGGCGAAGGACGACTGACCGAAGAAGTGGCCGGTGATCGCCTCGCCTCCGCGCCGGATCGGGCTCGTCCCGTCGAGGCGGCGGCCGAGGAGGTTGTAGTCGGCGCCGCGCTCACAGTAGCCCGGGGCGCCCTCGCGGCAATTCGGGCAGCGCCCGCAGGCGCCGAAGCTCATCACCACCCGCTGGCCGACCTCGAGCCCGCGCACCCCCTCGCCGACCGCGGTGATCCGGCCGACGCCCTCGTGGCCGAGCACCGCCGGGAGCGGCGTGCCGAAGTCGTGGTCCTTCGCCGAGAGGTCCGTGCTGCAGATCCCGCAGGCCTCGACGGCGACCGCCACCTCACCGACGCGCGGCTCGTCGAGCTCGACCTCCGCGAGCTCGAAGGGCTCGCGGGCGCGGGCGATCGCGGCGCGGATCCTCATGGCGCCGCGCTCCTCGAGGGATCGACGTCGCCGCCGCCGATGGGCCCGATCCACAGCTCGGCGAGGCGCTCGCGCTGATAGACGCCGTCGCCGAAGAGCGCCTCGTTGTGCTTTTGCCGCTTGAAGTAGAGGTGGACGAAGCTCTCCCAGGTGAAGCCGATCCCGCCGTGGAGCTGGACCGAGCGCCCCGAGCAGTAGGACGCGGCGTCGCTCGCCGACGACTTCGCCGCCCGCGCGCAGGCCTCGGCCTCCGCGGGCGCGTTGTCGAAGGCCCAGGCCGCGTCGTAGACCAGCGACCGGGCCTCGTCGATCATCGTCATCATGTCGACGAGCGGGTGCTTGACCGCCTGGAAGAAGCCGAGCGGGCGATCGAATTGGACCCGCGTCCGCGCGTACTCGGCGGTCGTCTGGAGCTGCCACTCGGCGGCGCCGACCATGTCGGCCGCGATGAGCACGAGGATCGCCGGCTCCGCTGCGCGCAGCGCTCGCGCGCCCTCTCCGGCCGCCGCCGCGACGCACGACTCGAGCGACAGCTCGACGCCGTCGAACTCCACCTGCGCCTGGTCGCGGGTGAGATCGAGGATCGCGTCCGGGTGCACGCGGACCCCCGCCGCGTCGACGTCGACGACGAAGAGGCCGACCCCCTCCGGCGCCCGCGCCTTGACCACGAGCACCTCGGCCTTCTGCGCGTCCTGCACGAAGTAGGCGCGCCCGCGCAGCGTCACCCTGTCTCCCTCGACGCGCGCCTCGACCTCCGTGTCGCCGGACGCCCACGAGCCGCGGCGATCGCAGAGCGCGAGCGAGGCCGCCGCGCCCGCGGCGATCCGCTCGAGGAGCTCGCCGGCCGCCGCCGCTTCACAGGCCCGGAGAACGTACGTCGCGCATGCCGTGGCGACGAGCGGCGACGGCAGGCACGCGCGGCCGACCTCCTCGACCAGGCCGACCACCGCCGACAGCGGCATGCCGAAGCCCTCACGCTCCTCCGGCACGCCGACCGCCGTCCAGCCGAGCTCGACGACCTCGTCCCACAGCGCCCGGTCCCAGACGCACGCGCGGATCGGATCGATCGTCGACGCGACCATGCGGTGGAGCGCGTCGGTCGGGACCCGGCGCTCGAAGAGGCGCCGCGCCGTCCTCTTGAGGAGGGCCGCCTCCTCGCCGAAGCCGAGGTCCTCGGGTCGTGACGCGCCTCGCTGATCGACGTCCTTCATCGCCCTCCCCTTACTTCGACTTCGCCAGGCCGAGCACGCGCTCGCCGAGGATGTTGCGCTGGATCTCGTTGGTCCCGGCCGCGATCGTGAAGCCGTAGGAATTGAGGTAGGCCAGCGGCCAGCGCCCGCCCGCCGGCGCGCTCGCGTCGGCGCGGTGGAGCGTGCTCGTGACCCCCTGGATCTCACAGGCGACCCGCGCGGCGTCCTGGAGGAGCTCCGAGAGCAGGAGCTTGCTCTGGAGCTGGAGGCGCTCCGGCTGGTCCTGGAGCGCCTCATGGCCGGCGCGCCGCTTGGTCGCCGCGAGCCCGCGCTCGCGGATCATCAGGCGGACGATCGTGTCGCGGAGCACCGGCTCATCGGCGGCCCGACGCCCGTAGCGCGACGAGCAGCGCGCGAGGTCGACGAGGCCGCTCGGCCCGAGGCTCGCGGCCGGGTCGCCGCCGATCCCCCCGCCCGTGCTCGGCGTGACCAGCGGACCGGCGCCGCGCTCGTGGAGGAGGGTGGTCATCGCCACGCCCCAGCCCTGGCCGACGCCGCCGAGGAGGGCGCTGTCGTCGACCTCGAGGCCGTTGAAGAGGACCTCATTAAAACCTGTCCCTCCGGTCATCTTGATCAGCGGGCGGATCTCGACGCCGCGCCCGTTCGCCGCCGCGATCGGGACGATGAAGTACGAGAGGCCGCGGTACTTGTGCCCGCGATCGGTCCGGCACAGCAGGATCATCCAGTCGGCGAACTGCGCCAGCGACGTCCACACCTTGTGGCCGCGGATGATCCAGCGCCCGCCGTCGCGCTCGGCGAAGGTCTGGACGTTGGCGAGGTCCGAGCCGGCCCCCGGCTCGCTGAAGCCCTGGCACCAGATCTCGTCGGCCGCGAGGATCCCGGGGAGGTAGCGGCGCTTCTGGGCCTCGGTGCCGTGGTGGTAGATCGCCGGTCCGGCCATGCCGAGGCCGACGATGTTCGGGAGGAAGGGCACGCCGGCGGCGGCCATCTCCTCGTTGGCGACGCGCTGGCAGTCCGCGAGGCCGCGGCCGCCGTAGATCGCCGGGTAGTCGCAGCCGACGAGCCCGGCGTCGTAGGCCGCGCGCTGCCAGGCCCGGAGGTACTCGAGCTGCTCGGTCGTCGCGATCTCGATCGGCCCGAGCGGCAGCTCGAAGCCCGGCTTCGCCGGCCTGTTCGCCGCCAACCACGCGCGGCAGCGGGCGCGGAACGCCGCCTGATCGCCGCTGTCGCCGGGCGGCCCCGCGGGGTCACGAGGCAGGGTACTTCCGTCCATCCAAGCCAAGCTTCCTGCCGATGATCTCGGCCATGATCTCGTTGGTGCCGCCGAAGATCCGCGTCACGCGGGCGTCGCGGTACATCCGGCTGATCCGGTACTCCTCCATGTAGCCGGCGCCGCCGTGGAGCTGGAGGCAGTCGTCCATCACCCGCCCCTCGAGCTCGGTCGCCAGCATCTTCGCCGCGCTCGCGACCTCCGCCGAGAGCTCGCCGCGGTTCGCCAAGAGGACGCAGTGGTCGATGTAGATCTGCGTCGCGTCGAGCTCCGCGCGCATCTGGGCGAGGCGGAAGCGCGGGCTCTGGAAGGTGCCGACCGGGCGCCCGAAGGCGCGGCGCTCCTTGACGAACTCCAGGGTGAGGTCGAAGGCGACCTGGGCGTGGGCGATCGCGCCGACGGCGATCTGCAGGCGCTCGACGGCCAGCGCCTGCGCGAGGTAGCGGAAGCCCTGCGTCGGATCGCCGAGGACGTTGGCGTCGGGGAGCACGACCTCGTCGAAGAACATCTCGGCGGTGTCCTGGGCGTCGAGCCCGAGCTTCTTCAAGCGACGCCCGCGCGAGAAGCCCTGCATCCCGGCCTCGACGACGAAGAGCCCCATCGCGTGCCGCGACTCGCCGGTGCGCGCGGCGACGATCACGAGGTCGGCGAGGAGGCCGTTCGAGATGTACGACTTGGAGCCGCTGAGCACCCAGTGG
>JAGQIT010000578.1:0-1248 GCA_020431135.1 Myxococcales bacterium
GGAGATCGCCCAGGCCGAGGTCTTCGGCCCTGTGCTCGTGATCATCGGCTACGACGACGAGGAGGACGCGGTGCGGATCGCCAACGACACGGAGTACGGCCTGTGCGCCTACGTGAACTCCGGCGATCCGGCGCGGGCCGCCGCGATCGGCCGCCGCCTCCGCGCCGGCTCCGTCTATCTTAACGGCGCGCCGGTCGACCTCGGCGTCGCCTTCGGCGGCTACAAGCGCTCGGGCAACGGCCGCGAGTTCGGCAAGTGGGGACTCGACGAGTACCTCGAGACCAAGGCGATGCTCGGCTACCCAGACGAGGCCGCGCAGTAGCCTCAACGACCGCGGCCGCGCTGTGGTAGATTGTGAGTTCTGCCAGGTACTCGGGCACAGCGCGGTCGAACCTCAAAGGGGTCACGGACGCAAGGAGAGCGGAGCGCGCTCTCCGAGGAGCGGATGACCGACGCCGCGGTGAGCCTGCTCGTCGAGCGGGGGATCGCCGGGATGACGCTCTCGGAGATCGGCAAGCGCTCGGGCTACTCGCGCGGCCTCGTCACCCACCACTTCGGCTCGAAGGCGGGGCTCCTGGCGCACGTCCACGACAGCGTCGCCGCCGAGTGGCTGCGTCGGGTCCAGGAGCTCGTCGGCGAGTCGACGGGCGTCGAGGCGCTCCAGCGCGTCACGGACGCCCTCCTCAACTTCATGATCGAGGAGCCGAACGAGCTGCGGGCGATGTACCTGCTGCGCTACGCGAGCATCGATCCGAGCGCCGAGTACCGGGCCAACGTCGCGCGGGTGAACCGGGCGCACATCCGGGCCCTCGCGGCGTGGGTCGAGGAGGGGCAGGGGAACGGCGAGATCATCACCGACATCGACCCGCGCCTCGCGGCCGAGCTCTTCGCCAGCGCCATCGACGGCCTCCTCTATCGCTGGCTCGTCAGCCCCGACATCCCGATCGCGGAGCTTCAGGCGATCCTCCGCCGCTACGTCCGCCAGAGCCTGACGGCCCCGTAGGTGCTGCTTGGGCGTTCGGGCGGCGGCGGCCTGTGGGCACGTCGATCGTGGGGATACGGCGCTTGACAG
Organism: Myxococcales bacterium; assembly: GCA_020431135.1. Lineage (GTDB taxonomy): Bacteria > Myxococcota_A > Polyangia > Nannocystales > Nannocystaceae > JADJRG01. The sequence goes on from JAGQIT010000578.1 coordinate 1,073, forward strand.
GCTGTGTTCACACGTCGTAGCTTGCTTGTCACCAACAAGTTTTTAATCACGGTCCGAGCCATGACACCGCGAACGCTCTTCGACGACGACCACGACCTGTTTCGGGCCTCCGTGCGTCGCTTCTTCCGCGCCGAGGCCGAGCCGCACGTCGAGCGCTGGCGCGAGCAGGGCTGCGT
>JAGQIT010000578.1:1426-1603 GCA_020431135.1 Myxococcales bacterium
CCCTACATCGGCCACCACGCCACCGAGGAGCAGAAGCAGCGCTGGCTGCCGCCGGCGATCCGCGGCGAGGCGATCCTCGCGGTGGCGATGTCGGAGCCGGCGGCTGGTTCAGACCTCGCCGGGATGAGGAGCCGAGCGGAGCGCCGCGGCGACCACTGGGTGCTCAGCGGCTCCAAG
>JAGQIT010000579.1 GCA_020431135.1 Myxococcales bacterium
GAGAACACGATCGAGTGCCTGAGCTACGAGGAGAGCGCCTCCTCCGGCGACAAGAAGGCCCAGGGGAGTGTCCGCCAAGGCCCGATCACGATTCGCAAGCGCGCCGACCGGTCCACGCCCCTGCTAGAGAAGGCCCTGTTCAACAACGAGCGGGCCGACGGGATCTTCAGGTTCTACCGCCCGGACCCCGCCGGTGACGGCTCGACGCAGCAATTCCTGACGATCGAGCTCACCAACGCCCGCATCTCCAGCATTCGACGGGTCTCGCCGTACACCATCGACCCCGAGACCGCGTTGGAGCCCGTGTGTGAGGAGGTGACGTTCACGGTGAACAACGTCCGCTGGACCTACGAGGCGAACGGCACCAGCTTCTCGTCGAACGCGGCTCCCTAGGAGGCTGTCCGAGTATTCGGCGCGTGGCCTCGCGCAGCACGACGAAGCTCGGCGAGGTCCCGCGGATCGGCGAGATCACCCCGCCGAGCGAGCGCGCCCGCGATAGATCAGCCGATAGGTCCCGGCCGCGACGTCCGCGGGGATGCTCCACTCGAGATCGACCTCGGACGTCGGGCTTGACCCGCCGCCGGTGCGACGCCAACGAAGGCGGGTCTCGGGATCCCCGTCGCGGGCGACGATCACCGACGATCCGCCCGCCCTGCGACACAAGTCCTGAGGGTTGACGAGGGCGAACGAGGGCGCGTGGCGACGACTCGGAGAGCCTCCTAGGCCTCGTCCGCCTGGGCGCGGGCGCTGTCGGCGAGGAGGCGCTCGACGGCCGCCTCCTTGAGCCGGGCGTTGTGGGCGAGGAGGCGCGGGCGGAGGACGCTGTCGGTCTCGTTGAGCCGGCGGACGAACGCCGGGCTCAGGGGGACGCCGCGGTGGATGTGCTCGTAGAGGGTGTCGAAGGTCTCGAGGTGCGCCGCCCCGAGCTCGCTCGGCAGGTCGCTCGGATCGACGGCGGCCGGGCGCGGGCGCTGGCGGACGGCCGCCAGCGCGGCCTTCGGATCGCCGGCGCCGAGCCAGTCGAAGACCGCCGCGATCTCGCGCGCCGGGTCGCCGACGAGGCGGGCGTAGGAGACGAAGTGCACCGGGTAGCGGCGGGTGGCGACGTCGCGGAGGAGGGAGAAGGCGTCGGACCACCACTCGTAGACCGGCGGCAGGAGGAGCGAAGGATCGACGACGCCGGCGGCCGGGAGCTGGGCGCGCAGGCGGAGGACCGACGCCGTGTGCTCGCGCCACTCGCGGATCGTCACGATCACCCGGTCGATGAAGGCGACGTCGCTGCGCAGCAGCCCCGGCGCGAAGACCTTCACCGCGTGCTCGCGGGTCTGCTCGGGGAAGAGGTAGGCGCCGGTGAGCGGGTGGGGGTTGGTGCGGTAGTAGATCCCGGCGCTGAGCTGCGACTCGTAGAAGCCGTCGGGGTTGGCGTCGGCGACGAGCGCCTCCCACGACGGCGGGAAGCGCTCGCCGATCACCGGCAGGCCGCCGGCCGCGAGGAGCTGCATCCACATCGAGGTGCCGGAGCGCTTGGAGCCGGAGACCAGGATCATGGCCGCGACCCTACCAGGCCGCGGCGGCGCTGTCCGTCGCGTTCGTCGCGCTCGTCGCCGGGGCGCCGGGCGCCGGGTCCCGCGCGCGAGAACGCCGAGGGCGAGGCGCGCTCGCTCGGCGCCTCGCCCCCGGGTACCCGCGGCGGTCGCAGGTAGTCTGTCCTTACGGACAGACGTCGTTGACGTTGCCGCTCGGCGGCGCGAGGGCGGCGGTGACGAAGTTCGGGATCAGATCGCCGAAGCCCGCGTTGTTGCCGTCGTCCTGGTAGTCCCACGACGCGAGGATGACGTTCGCGCCGCAGCGGCGGCCGCGGTAGATCGTCGCCAGGTCGCCGTTGGGGAAGTTCGCCGTGCCGTTGCCCGGGAAGGTCGCCATCAGCTCGAGCTCGGCGTCGTCGGTGTTGTAGAAGGTGAAGAAGAACTCGGTCGCGCCGCCGGCCATGAACGGGTTGTTGACGTTGGCGAAGAGCGCGTCGTTGGGCAGCGTCTGGGTGATCGGCGTGTTGTTGCCGCGGTTGTGGCCGGCGCCGATCTCCCCCTTGAACCAGCTCATCGACTGGGCGCCGTTCGGGTAGCGGTAGGTGTTGTGGAAGCCGGAGAGGAAGAGCGAGACGCCGTCCCACTCGGTGACGATCGCGCCGCCGGCCTTGTTGTAGTCGTCGAGGGCGGTCTTGATCGGGTCGGTGATGTTCGCCCAGTTGGTGGCGTAGCGGCCGACGAAGGCGACCGGGTACTCGTTGACGTCGAGGTTGGCGACGGCCTGGGCCCAGCCGACGCTGGTCACGGTGTAGCCGGAGCTCTGGAGCTTGCTGACGATGCCGCTCGCGCCGATGACGAGGATCTTCGGCGTCACGCAGCCGCCGCCGAGGCAGACCTGATCCGCGGCGCAGGGCATGTCGCAGCCGCCGCAGTGGAGCTCGTCGGTCTGCGGGTCGATGCACTCCTCGGCGCAGTAGAGCTCGCCCTCGCCGCAGAGCGGGACGCAGGCGCCGGCCTCACAGGCCTCGTCGGCGTTGCAGGCGACCCCGCAGTCGCCGCAGTTCATCGGGTCGATCTGCGGATCGACGCAGACCATGTCGCAGTAGAGCTCGCCCTCGGCGCAGAGCGGGACGCAGGCGCCGGCCTCACAGGCCTCGTCGGCGCCGCAGGCCATCCCGCAGCCGCCGCAGTTCATCGGGTCGGCCTGGACGTCGGTGCAGATCCCGTCGCAGAGGTCGGGGGTCTCGCCCATGCAGTCGGGGACGCACTCGCCCATCGAGCACAGGAGGCCGTCGTCGCACGGGAGCCCGCAGCCGCCGCAGTTGAGCGGGTCGTTTTGCGGGTTCACACAGACGCCGCCGCACTCGACCTCGGGGTCGACGCAGTCGGGGCCGGTCGTGGTGGTCGTCGTGCCCGTGGTCTCGACCGCCGTGGTCTCGCCCGTGGTGGTGGTCGTCGTCGTCGAGTCGGAGTCGGAGTCGGTGCCGCCGCTCGTGGTCGTCGTCGACGTCCCGGCGGAGGTGGTGGTCGTCGTGTCGTCCGTGGTCCCGGTCGTCGACGAGGTGGAGTCGGTGTCGGAGGCCGTGCCGACAGCGTCGTCACCGCAGGCAGTGAGGAGGGCGACGCAGGTGATGGCGGAGAGGATCGAAGTGGTACGCATGGGTCTTTCTCACGGACGCCGCCGCACGTCAGCGGCTCGCAGCGTCGGCGCCTCACTACGATCGGTCGAGGTCGCCGCGCTAGACCGTCGGCGTGAGGGAAACGACGTCCGGGAGGCCGGATAGGGGCGTTTGCGTGATGTGGTGCGGGGTTCCGCCCGCGCCGCGCGGACGCGCGTGCCCGCTCTGGAGGTCGCCCGTGAAATGTCTCTATGGTCAGGTACGTGAGCGACGCGTGAGGACGGGCGCGCCCGCGCACGCGCGGCGCCGCCTACGGGGTCTGCTCGAGGAGCTCCATCGCCCGCTCGAGGACCTCGTCGACGCCCGCGGCCATGACCTCCGGGTCGTTGATGACGACCTCGTCGGGGGTGTAGCCGACGCCCTCGATCGTCGAGCCGTCGGGCGAGAGCACCTCTTGGGTGGCGATGCTGACGTACCAGCCGTTGACGAGCTCGCGGCCGACCGCCGTCGCGATCGCCCCCGAGGTCGGCTCGCCGATGAAGGTGACGTCATCGAAGGTCGCTAGCGCGAGGACCGTGCGCTCGCCGGCGCTGATCGTGTAGCGGTCGATGAGGACGACGATCGGGACGCCGAGATCCGGCCCGGCGCCGCCGACGGACCACTCGAACCACGGCGTGAAGTCGCCGCGTCCGGGGCCGTTGCGGGTCCGTGAGCGGAACGCAGGCGCCGGCGCCCCGCGCCAGTCGGAGAGCGCCTCCAGGGCCCAGGTGAAGTCGCCGCCGCTGTTGTGGCGCAGGTCGATCACCAGGCCGCCGGAGGCCTCGGCGAGCGGGCGGACGTCGCGGAGGATCGGCATCTGATCGCTGACCCACGCGAGGCCGAGGTACGTGTGGCCGCTCGCCAGGGTCCCGAGGGTGTAGCTGTCCTCGAAGTCCGTGCGGAAGTCGCCGCCCAGGTAGCCGTCGCGGACGAGCGCGGGGTCGAAGCGGTCGTAGCCGACGAGGTCGCGGCGGAATCGGCTGGCGGTCCAATGGAGCCGCCCCGGCGCCGTCAGGTGGACGTGGCCGTCGTCGGTCTCGCCGAGCATGTCGGTGAGCACGGCGAAGAGCTCGTCGTCCGTCGTCCCGTCGTCGACGAGCGGCCGGTAGCGGGCGTAGCTGTCGTCCCAGTCGATGTCGCGGATCGCGAAGCCGCCGTAGAGCTCGTCGAAGTCGGTCCACAGGGCGTCGAAGGTCTCGGTCGGGGTCGCCGTCGGCGCGGTGCAGGCGGTGAGCGCGAGCGCCAGGCAGGGGAGCGCGCGGGCGAGGGCGGCGGAGAGGTCGTTCATCGTCTTGCCTCTGTTCGTCTCTTTTCGCGGGGCGACGCTCAGAAGCTCGCGGTGACCGCGAGGGTGACGCCGTACTCCTGAGCGACGAGCGGCCGCGGCGTTTGGTTGGCGAGGATCCGCGCGCCGACGCCGGGCGAGAGCGCCCAGTGCTCGGAGAGCGCGAGGTCGTAGCGCAGGTCGAGGCGGAGCGCTTGGTAGCGGTTCCACGTCTGGAGGTCGCCGGCGGCGACGTAGCGGCCGAAGGTGCGCAGGCCGCTGTGATCGCGGTTGGCCCACAGCTGCTCGTCGTCGTTGGTCGCGTAGGGCGAGCGGGTGACCCAGGCGAAGAGCGGGACGGCGACGGTCGCGGTCAGCCGGTGCCGGGGCGCGAGCTGGAGCTCGAACTCGGCGCGCGCGTCGAGGGCGAAGGCGCCGAAGTAGCCGCCGATCGACGACGGGTGGTGGACGTACTCGAGCTTCTGGATGTCGACGTCGAGCCCGGGGCCGAGGCGGAGGGCGAAGGCGTCAGAGCGCGCGAGCTGGCGGAGGTAGGCGTAGCGGACGCGGGCGTAGGTGAGGGGGCTGCCGGAGGTCGTCTGCGGCGCGCCGTCGGGCCAATGGAGGTAGCCGTAGTCGGGCTGCGAGCGCAGCGTCGCCTGGAGGACGCCGAGCTCGACGCGGTGGGCGTTGGCCCCCCTCGTCCGCCCGCAGCGGAGAACGCCCGAGGCGACGGCCGCCCCCGCGTAGGGGAGGGGCGACGGGATCGCGTCGCGGCGGAGGACGGCGCGCGGGCTCCAGCCGATCGCGATCTCGTCGCGCCCCGGCTCGCGCGCCTCGGCGGGCGACGGCGCGGCGGCGACCGCAGCGACGAGCGCGGCGGCGCAGAGGAGGCGACGCGAGGTTCGGCG
>JAGQIT010000580.1:0-149 GCA_020431135.1 Myxococcales bacterium
TCGGGGCCGAAGTTGAAGTCCTCGCCGTAGGCGGTCATCACGACCTGGGGGACGTCGCGGCGGGTGAGCTCGGCGAGCGCCTTGGCGGCGGCGATCTTCATCGCCTCGTTGATCGAGGTCGCGCGGACGTCGAGGGCGCCGCGGAAGAT
>JAGQIT010000580.1:158-641 GCA_020431135.1 Myxococcales bacterium
GCCGAGGACGTTGTTGACCTGGTTGTTGTAGTCGCTGCGCCCGGTGGCGACGATCGCGTCGGGGCGCGCCTCCTTGGCGGTCTCGTAGTCGATCTCGGGGTCGGGGTTGGCGAGCGCGAAGATGATCGGCTTGTCGGCCATCGTCTTGACCATGTCGGCGGTGACGAGGCCGGCGCGCGACAGGCCGAGGAAGAGGTCCGCGCCGTCGAGCGCGTCGGCGAGGGTGCGGGCCGCGGTCTCGCGGACAAACTCGAGCTTCGGGTCGCCCTCCTTGAAGCTGCGCTCGCTCTGGAGGACCCCCCGCGAGTCGCACATCAGGACGTTCAGCGGGTCGATCCCGAGGCTGATGTAGAAGCGCGTGCACGAGATCGCCGACGCCCCGGCGCCGCTGACCACGACCTTGAGCTTGGCGAGCTCCTTGCCCTGGAGGTGGGCGGCGTTGATCAGCGCCGCGCCGCTGATGATCGCGGTGCCGTGCTGATC
>JAGQIT010000580.1:724-4841 GCA_020431135.1 Myxococcales bacterium
CCGCCGAAGGTCGGCTCGAGGGCGGCGACGGTCTCGATGAAGTGCTCCGGGTCGCGGGCGTCGACCTCGATGTCGAAGACGTCGATGTCGGCGAACTTCTTGAAGAGCACGCCCTTGCCCTCCATCACCGGCTTGCCGGCGAGGGGGCCGATGTCGCCGAGGCCGAGGACCGCCGAGCCGTCGGTGATGACGGCGACGAGGTTGCCGCGGGCCGTGTAGCGGTAGACCGCGGTCGGCTCGCGGTAGATCTCCATGCACGGCTCGGCGACGCCGGGGGAGTAGGCGAGCGCGAGGTCTCGCTGGCTCGTCAGCGGCTTGGTCGCGACGACCTGGATCTTCCCGGGTCGCCCCGTCGAGTGGTAGTCGAGGGCCTCTTTGCCGCGCGGCTTTGGCTTCGTCATGGGGCCCGACTGTACTCAGGAGGAGGCCCGTCGTCACTCGCGCCGGGGTGCGCATTCGCGTTCACGGTGCGCTGCGCCGCGCCGCCGCGCGGCCGTGCACCGCCGCGACGCGACGCCCGAGAACGACGACCGCCGCTGCGCCCGGCGGGCGACAGCGGCGGCGCGCTCGAGAGACCGCGGCTAGCGGTTGAGGAGCTTGTGCAGGTTCGTCCGCTCCCAGAGCACCGACTCGAAGTAGTGATCGAAGCGCGCCTCTGCGCGGCGGAACTCCGCCGTGTGATAGACCCGCCGGCCGTCGACGATCGGCATGTCGTGCACCTCGTGGAGCATCTCGTGATAGACGATCCAGGCGACGAAGAAGCGCGGGACGTCGACGGCGTCGAGCACCGGGTGGATGCGGATCAGCCTGTCCTCGACGGCGTAGGAGCCGAGCTTGATCGACGAGCGCCCGCGCTTCCGCTTGGCCCGCGGACCCCAGGTGATCCGGGCCTCGATGCGGCCGTCGAAGTAGCGCTCGTTGAGCTCGTCGAAGATCTCTTGGAGGTTGTGGTGCGCCCCCTCGGTGTCGAGGTCGACCTGGCGCGGCTGCTTCGCCGCGCGGATCATGTGCTCATTGCCGTCGATGAACGCCCGCAGGAGCGCCGCCGCCTCGGCGTCGTGGCGCTCGGCGTAGCGGGCGAGCGAGCGCAGGATCACCGGCGGCGCCGCGGTGAACATGTGGTGGATGCGGAAGGTGTAGACGCCCTGACCCTTCTTGATCGAGAGCATCGTCCGCAGGTTGTCGGTGAGGATCACCCGCGGCCGACCGTGGACGAGGTAGGCGGCGAGGCGGCTCTGCAGATCGACGCGGCGGCTCTCGAGCTCCTCGGCGCTCCAGCCCGCGAGCACCCGCTGCCCGCGAGGCCGACGCGCGCGCGTCGCCTTCGCCGCGCCCCGCGACGCCTTCGGCTCCTCCTCCGGGAGCTTGAGCGCGGCGCTCGCGGTCACGGCTTTCGGGGCTTTGGTCGGCATGAGCTCCAGGCGGGCTACCGCGGCTTCGTGCAGTGAAGTCTGCATCATCGTGGGTCTTCGGGCGAGGCGAGAGAGGGCGGCGGGCGGCGAGCGACCTTTCGTCCCTCGGGCAGGTAGGATATCTGGCTACGGAGCGGCCTCGAAAATTCGTGGGCACACCCGCCCCTTCGCCGCTGATCAGACGTGAATTTGCCTTGGCCCCGGACATCTGCGAGGGCCCCCCTCCGCCGGCGCTATGCGGCCCTAGGCCCTCGTCTTCGCCGCTTCGCGCCTGCGCCTCGGCGGCCACCAGGTCGTCGTCGACGGGGGTCGACGACGCCGGCCCCGATGATCTCCTTCAGATCATCGGCGAGCGCTACCCGACCGCCGAGGATCTCCTCGCCACGTGCCCAGGTCGCGATCGACCCGCGCTTCGCCGACCTCGACGCGCGCCTGCGCGAGGGGATCGAACTCGCCGCCACGACGGACCCGCGCCGACGCCCGCCGAGGTCGCGCCGACGATCGCCGCCCTCCCCTTCGCGCCGGAGATCGCCGCCCGCTCCTTCGCGTTCGCGCCGCTCGATCACGCGGCGGTCGTCGCCGCCGTCGCCCACCGCGACGGCGGGTTCACCACCTTCGTCGGCGACGTCCGCGACCACAGCCAGGGCGGGCCGCTCACCCACCTCGACGACGAGGCCTTCGGGGCGACGGCGCATCGCTAGATCGAGGCGACCGTCAGGTGGCGATCCACCACCGCCTCGGGCGCCTGGCGATCGGCGACACGACGGCGCTCGTCGCCGCCTCGACGGCGCGCCGCGCTGAGGCCTTCGCCGCCAGGCGACGCCCCGAGCCGGAAGCGGTCCGGCCGTCGTCGACCTCAGTGATGCGGGCGCATCATCGAGGTGTTGAAGATCATCTCGAGGCGGCCGAGCTCGTCGGACTGGATCAGGAAGCCGGTGAAGTCGGCCATGTCCTCGAGCAGCGCGACGGCGCGGATCGTCGCGCCCTCGTGGTCGATCCCCTTGAGCCGGCGGCAGAAGGAGACGTTGACCATGCGGACCTCCTCAAAGTAATTGATCAGCTCCTCGAGATCCCAGTCGGCCGGCTCGCCGCGGCGGTAGGCGAAGTACTGGGCGACCAGGTACATCGCCAGGAAGCGGTAGATGGTCTCGTCGGCCGTGGCGAAGGGGAGGTGGGTCTCGACCATCGGCTTCATGCGGCCGAGGATCGGGCAGCCGGAGGACGCCATCACGAGGCCGAGGAGGGCGCTGAGGCCCTTTTGCAGCGTCGTCTCCTTGAGGATCGTCCGCGGCTTCGAGCGCACCTGGACGAGGACGTTGTCCTGGGCCGGGATGTCCTTGAAGAAGCCGATCAGGTGGACCATCGCCTGGGCGACCGGGCAGTGCGGGTGGTCGGCCGGGTCGAGCGGGCAGTTCGGGCACTGACAGAACTCGAGCGCGGTCCACGACGGGTAGGTGCCGCGGGGCTCGGCCTCGAAGTTCAGGGTCTCGTAGTCGAGCTCGACCTTGAACTCCTTCTTCGAGCCGTCCGGGAAGACGAACTCGTAGGTGTAGACGACCGCCTGGCCGGGGGTCTCTTCGTCAGTCGGGTCGTGCGCATGTGCCATGGGCGTCGGGTCCGCACCAGCACCGGTTCGCATCGCCTCGCAGCGCGGGATCAGCCCGCGGGCTCAGAGTCGCAACCATCGCCGGATCACGCCGAGCGTAGCCCTAAATGGCCGGCCCGATCTAGCCGAGCCCGGGCCGATTTTGGCCGAGTATGTAAGCAACAGAACCACACACGCATTTCCGACGGATGCGCGATTCCGGTCCTAGTCGTTGCCTCTCGACGCTCGCCTCGCCTAGGGTTGTGGACATGGGTCGAGTCGATCTTCGTCGTGTCTGTCGGAGCGGAGCGCGATCGCTCCTCAGCGTCGCCGCGGCGCTCGCTCTGGTCGCCTGCGGCGGCGATGACAACGCGAGCTCCGGCTTCAGCGCGAGCACCCCCGGGCTGTCGCAGGGCGGCTCCGTGAGCGACAGCAGCACGAGCAGCGACAGCGGCACGAGCGGCACCTCCGGCGGCGGCAGCAGCTCCGGTGGGGATCTCTGCGGCAACGGGATCTGCGACGGCCAGGAGTACTGCGTCGACTGCCCCGAGGACTGCGGCGCCTGCGACCCGATCTGCGGCGACGGCGTGTGCATGGGCGAGGATTGCAACAGCTGCGCCCTCGACTGCCCCTGCGACCCCTTCTGCGGCGACGCGATCTGCAACGGCAACGAGAACTGCTTCAACTGCCCCGCCGACTGTCAGGTCGGCTGCATGGCGGTGTGCGGCGACGCCTCGTGCGACGAGGGCGAGGACTGCACGTCCTGTTCACAGGACTGCGGCGAGTGCCCGGCGTCCTGCGGCGACGACAGCTGCGACGCCGACGAGACCTGCGTCAACTGCAAGCAGGACTGCGGCGAGTGCCCGCCGATCTGCGGCGACGCCAAGTGCACCGGCGACGAGGACTGCAAGTCGTGCGCGAACGACTGCGGCGCCTGCCAGCCCTACTGCGGCGACGGCGAGTGCAACGGCGGCGAGACCTGCAGCAGCTGCAAGGACGACTGCGACGAGTGCCCGAACACCTGCCCGTGCAACCCGCCGAACGACGCGATGAACAACTTCTGCCACTGGGGCCCGAACACGCCGAACTGCCCGATGACGATGCCGGGCGGCTACTGCGA
>JAGQIT010000580.1:4904-7907 GCA_020431135.1 Myxococcales bacterium
CCTCCGCAGAACAGGCGGAACAGAGGCGGAGCGCCCCGTAGCGACCCGCGGGGAGAAGCCCCCGCTGGCGCCGCCGCGTCGGGGTATCCTTCGCCGCCGATGCGCCACCGCGGCCTCTTCGCGCTCTTCCTCCTCTCGGGTCTGAGCGGCCTGATCTACGAGTCGATCTGGTCGCGCTACGTCCGCCTCTTCGTCGGCTCGGCGGCGACGGCTCAGGTCCTCGTCCTCAGCCTCTTCATGGGCGGGATGTCGCTCGGCGCGCTGATCGCCGCGCGCAAGCTCACCGGGATCCGCCGGCCGATCCGCGCCTACGGGATCATCGAGGGGCTCATCGGCGTCTACGCGCTCGCCTTCCCCTTCCTCGCCGACCTGGTGATGCGCCTGAGCTACGACGCGATCTTCCCGGCGCTCGGCGGCGGCGCGGCGGTGGCCGCCGTCAAGTGGGGCTTCGCCGGGCTGCTGATCCTCGTCCCCTGCGTGCTCCTCGGGATGACCTTCCCGCTGATGAGCGCCGGGATCATCCGCGAGGATCGCCAGCGCAGCGGCGAGATCCTCAGCCTCCTCTACTTCACCAACAGCCTCGGCGCGGCCGGCGGGGCGCTGCTCTCGGGCTTCGTTCTCGTCGCCGCCGTCGGCCTCCCCGGGACCCTCGGGGTCGCGGCGGCGATCAACCTGCTGATCATGGTCCTGGCGCTGCGCCACCGCGACGAGGCCCCGCCGATCACCGCGACGCCGGCGACCGCCGAGCGCCCGGCGCCGCGCCGGACCCTGGTGCTCCTCCTCCTCGCCCTCGCCTTCGGCACCGGCCTGTCTTCGTTCATGTACGAGATCGGCTGGATCCGCCTGCTCTCGCTGATCATCGGCTCGGCGACCCACTCCTTCGAGGTGATGCTCTCGGCCTTCGTCTTCGGCCTCGCCGTCGGCGGCCTCTGGGTGCGCCGGCGGATGGACCGCTTCACCCAGCCGGAGATGGTCCTCGGCCTCGTCCAGGTGCTGATGGGCCTCGCGGCGATCGCCACGCTGCCGCTCTACCGCTTCGAGGTCAACGTCCTCGGCTGGCTGATGTCGCCGGAGATCCACACCGAGGGCATGTGGTACGGCTTCAACCTGATCCGCTACGTGCTCTGCCTCGGGATCATGCTGCCGGCGACCTTCTGCGCCGGCATGACCCTGCCGCTCGTCACCCACGTCCTCCTGCGCCGCGGCCTCGCCGAGGGGGTGATCGGCCGGGTATACGGCTTCAACACCCTCGGAGCGATCGCCGGGGCCGTCGCCGCCGGGCTCGTGCTGCTGCCGCTCATCGGCGTGAAGAACGTCATCGTCGCCGGCGCGGTGATCGACCTCGTCCTCGGCCTCCTCCTCCTGCGCGAGGTCGCGGCCGGCCCCGACGAGGTCGAGGGCCTCGGCGGGATCACCAAGCGCGCGGCGCTCGGCGGCGCGATCGCGGTGCTCTTCGGCCTCTTCGTCGTCCGCCTCGACCCGATGGTCCTGACCTCGACGGTCTTCCGCCACGGGCGCACGAGCCTCGGCCCAGACTTCGAGCTCCTCTCCTACGTCGACGGGCGGACGGCGTCGATCACCGTCGTCGCCCAGCGCAGCCGCCCCGGCTACCGCGTCCTCTACACCAACGGCAAGCCGGACGCGTCGGTGATCCTCGACCGCTTCCCGGACGGCCGCGACCCGGAGCTCGGCCCCGACCTCGCCGGCGACGAGCCCAACCAGATCCTCGTCGGCCTGATCCCGCTGCTCGCCCGGCCGCAGGCGACCGACGTCGCCCTGATCGGCTTCGGCTCCGGCGTCACCTGCCACGTCATCCTCGGCTCGCCGACCCTCGAGCGCCTCGACACCGTCGAGATCGAACCCGAGATGGTCCGCGGCGCCCGCGAGCTGATGGCGGTCAACCACCGCGCCTACGAGGACCCGCGCAACCGCTTCCACTTCGACGACGCCAAGGCGTTCTTCGCCGGCGCCGCGCGCCGGTACGACGTCATCGTCTCCGAGCCGACGAACCCGTGGGTGAGCGGCGTCTCGAGCCTCTTCACCCTCGAGTTCTATACCGAGGTGAAGCGCTACCTGAAGCCCGGCGGGATCCTGGCCCAGTGGATCCAGGGCTACGAGCTCAGCGACGAGCTCCTGCTCACGGTCCTCGCCGCCCTCGACCGCGAGTTCGCCGACTACATGATCCTCCGGGTCGGCGACAGCGACTGGGTGATCCTCGCCAGCGAGGCGCCGCTCGGCCTCCCCGACGCCGCGCCGCTCGCCTGGCCGACGATGGCCGAGGAGCTCGAGGTCCTCGGGATCCGCGACGTCGCCCAGGTCGACGCGCTGATCGTCGCCAACCGGCGGATGCTCCACCCCTTCCTCGCGGGCAGGCCCGCGAACTCCGACGCCCACCCGCTCCTCGACGTCGGCGCCGAGAAGGCGCGCTTCCTCCAGGCGTCGGCCGGCTTCCTCCACTCGCTGCGCTGGACGCCGGCGCCGCTCCTCGAGGTCTTCGGCGAGGTCCCGCGGCGCAGCTACCCGATCACGGGGATCGGCGACCGCCGCGACCCGCACGTCTTCCTCGAGGCCGAGCGGGCCGCCGCCCTCCTCCGCCGCTTCAGCGACCCGAAGGCGCCGACCGCCGCGAGCATCAGCCCGGCGGCGATGGACCTCTGGCACGATCAGCACGCCGCGCTCGGCGGACCCGACGAGAACTGGGACCTGTGGGCGCGGCGGACCTACGCCGTCTACAACCAGACCGCGGCCCACGTCGACCTCGCCGAGAGCGCGTGGTGGACCGAGGTTCTCGACACCGTCGAGGCCTACCCCGACGCGCCCGCGAACCTGCGCGCGGCGATCGAGCTCCTCGACGCGCTGATCCGCCGCGACGCCGATCGCCTGTGGGTCGCGGTCGAGGCGTCGCTCGCCGACGACGACGCGCTCCTCTCCCCGGGGCTCCTGGCGATCGCCGGCGGCGTCGCCCTCGATCTGCGCGGCGCCGACGCGGCCGCGCGCGAGGTG
>JAGQIT010000581.1 GCA_020431135.1 Myxococcales bacterium
GCCGAGCTCGCGGCGCTCCTCGTCGGCGCCCGCCTCGACCTCGAGATCGGCGACGACGACGGCGCCGCGGATCGCCTCGCCGAGGCCCGCGACCTCGCCCCGACGGGCGCCTCGCTGGCGGCCCTGGAGCGCCTGGAGGCCGAGCTCCGCTACCGCCGCTGGGACCTCAAGGGCGCGGCCACGATCCTCGAGGAGCGCGCCCTGCCGGCCCTCGCGGGGAGCGACGATCCGCAGGCGGAGGCCGCGGTGCAGGCGACGCTCGCCGAACTCGAGCGCCACCAGGGCGCCTTCGAGCGCGCGGCGAAGCGGGTCCGGGAGCAGGTGCTCCCGCGACTCAAGGACGACGACGATCGCGCCCAGCGGGCCCGGGCCCTCGACCTCCTCGCGGAGATCGAGGTGATGCGCGGGCCGCCGGGGCCGGCGCTCGCCATCCGCCGCGACCAGGAGCTGCCGCTCTACGCCGCCCTCGGCGATCGCTGGGGCGAGGCGCGGGCGCAGCGGAGGATCGCCGACTACGAGCTCGCCCGCGGCAAGAACGGCGCCGCCGAGGCCGCCTACGAGGCCGCGAAGGCGGCCGCCGAGGCCTCGGGCGATCCCCGCGAGGCCCTCCGCCTCGAGCGCTGGTACGGCGAGTTCATCTACGTGCGCAGCGACTTCCGCGGCGCCCTGGAGCGCGAGGCCGCCGTCGTCCGCGGCTACGCCCGCCTCGGCGATCCCCAGGGCTACGCGATGCACCTCGCCAGCCGCGCCGAGATCGCGGCGATGCTCGGCGACCTCGGCGAGTCTATGCGGGTCGTCAAGCGCGAGGCCCTGCCGCTCGCCGAGGCGATCGGCGACGACTTCGCCCGCCTCTCCGTGCGCGCGACCCAGGCCGCCCTCTACGACGATCGCGGGATGCCGCGCGAGGCCCTGAAGATCCGCCGCGACGAGCTCCTCCCGCACTACAAGCGCATGGCCAACCCGCGCGACGAGGCCTTCACCCACGTCTTCATCGCCGACAGCCTGATGGACCTCGGCGACCTCGATGAGGCCGAGCGTCGGATCACCCGCGGCCAGCGGACGCTCAAGGCCCTGGGCGAGGTCCGCCTCGGCGCGCTCTGCCTCGATCGCCTGTCGCGGGTGCACGAGATCCGCGGCGACTTCCCGGGCGCGGCGCGCCTCAACGTCGAGGAGCGCGCGGTCTACGAGCGGATCGGCGACGCCCTCGGGGTCGCCACCGTCGATCACCAGCGCAGCAACCAGCTCATGCGCCAGGGCGACTACGACGCCGCGATGCGCCTCCTCGAGAGGACCGTCATGCCCGAGCTGCGGCGCCTCGGGGCGATCGCCTACTGGGCCTCGGCGGCGACCGATCTCGGCGCCGCCTACAGCGAGCGCGGCGACTTCGATCGCGCGCTGACGATCTTCAGCGACCAGGCGCTCCCGGCCTACGAGTCGATCGGCGATCGCCGCAGCGCCGCCGACGTCCAGGCGCAGATCGGCGACATCCACTACGCGCGCGGCGACTGCGACACCGCGGTCGAGATCTACAGGGAGGCGGTCCTGCCGGCCTACACCAGCGCGGGCGACGTCCGCGGGCGCGCCTCGACCTTGTCGCGGATCGCGGGGTGCCACGTCTACACCGGCAAGTCGACCGAGGCCCTCGCGCTCTACCGCCAGGCGCTCGAGATCTACGAGTCGCTCGGCGACGCCTACTCGGCGGCGGTCATGTACGGGGAGATCGGCACGGTCTACGAGATGCTCGGCAAGTACGGGCCGGCGCTCGATCTCTACCGCGAGCGCGTCCTCCCGGTGTACGAGCGCAGCGGCGATCGGATCGCCGTCGCCGTCGCCAAGAGCCGGATGGCCGATCTCCACTTCGCGCTCGGCGACATGGACCGGGCGATCACGATCCGCGAGGCGGAGAACGAGGTCTTCCGCGCCGCCGGCTCGGACTACTACCTGATGGGCTCGCGGTGGATGCTCGCGATCTACCTCGACCGCCGCAACAAGGCCGGGGACCGCGATCGGGCGCGGGAGCTCGCCGACCAGGCCCTCGCGGTGGCGATCCGCCTCAGCGTCCCGGAAGAGGCGATGATCCGGGCGTTCATCCAGTCGATGCGGCCCTGAGGCTCGCGGCCCGGCGCACCGCGGTCGCGTCGACGCGAACACCTCGGAGGAAGGGTGTGCGCGAGAACGCGCGGTCGAGGTAACATGCAGCGATGAGCCCGACCCGACGCCCCACGGCCCTCCTCTCCGCCCTCCTCCTCGTCGCCGCGGGCGCCTGCGCCGGGGACGACGGCGCGAGCGGCAGCGAGACCGCGAGCACGACCTCGACCGGGACCACCGGCGCGACGACGTCGACGACGACCACGACGACCGGCGAGGACACGACGACAGGCACGGCGGGCACGTCGACCTCGACGGGGACGACGACCGGCTCGACGACCGCGGCCGAGACGACCGGCGACGAGACGACCACGGGGACGACGACCGGCGGTCTGCTGCCGCCGCCGCGGTCGATCGACGACGTCGTCGACGGCGACGTCGAGCTGATCTCCGCGGGGCACATGTTCACGGAGGGCCCGGTCTGGGATCCGCAGGGCGCGCTCCTCTTCTCGGACATCCCGGCGAACACGATCCACCGCTGGGCGATGGGCGAGGGGACCAGCGTCTTCCGGATGCCGAGCGACAACTCGAACGGCCTCTACTTCGACAACGAGGGCCGCCTCCTCGCCTGCGAGCACGGCGCCCGTCGGCTCTCGCGGACGGAGGGGGATCAGGTGGTGACGGTCGTCGACAGCTACGAGGGCAGCAAGCTCAACAGCCCGAACGACGTCGTGGTCCGCTCGGACGGCTCGATCTTCTTCACCGATCCGCCCTACGGGATCCAGCCGCAGGATCAGGAGCTCGCCTTCCAGGGCGTCTTCCTCGTCGATCCGCAGGGCGCCCTGACCCTCCTCGTCGACGACTTCGAGCGCCCGAACGGAATCGCGCTCTCCCCCGACGAGCAGACGCTCTACGTCTCCGACACGCAGGCGAAGCACGTGCGCTCGTTCGCCGTCGGTGCGGGCGGCGAGCTCTCGGGCGACGCGGTCTTCGTCGACATGGACGTCCCGGGGGACGGCAACCCGGACGGCATGGCGATCGACGCGCTCGGGGACCTCCTGGCGACCGGCCCCGGGGGCGTTTGGGTGGTCACCCGCGAGGGGGAGCACCTGGGGACGATCGCTGTGCCGGAGATCCCGGCCAACTGCACCTTCGGGGGCGCCGACGGCAAGACCTTGTTTATCACCGCGAGAACCTCGGTGTACGCGGTGAAGCTGAAGATCGCCGGCCTCGGCTGGGGCGGATGACGCCGGCGCCGACTGGCGCAGGTCGGCGCACTTCGCAGATCGGGCGGAGCGCGCCGAATGAAAAGTCGCTTGATCGCCGCTCTCACGCTCCTGTAGCGTAGATCGTCAGGACTCGACTTGGCCTGTTGGGGGGGTGTTGGTGGCGGAAGCGGAGGTCGACCAGGTGTCGCCGATCGCCGCCGCGCGCCCCTCGTTCGCACAACGTCTGTTTGAAGGGATACTGAAGCTATGCGTCACGCGTCGATCGACAACAAATTGCTGGCTGGCGTCCTCGGGGCGCTGATGATCGTCGGCTGCACCGGCGACGACAACGAAACCATGGGGAGCGCGACGGACTCGGACACGTCTACGGTCACCGACCCGACGGCGACGTCGACGGCGACGACGACGGCGGGCAGCGCCTCGGCGACCGACTCGACGACCACCATGGGCGGGAGCATGTCGGAGTCGAACTCGGGCTCGTCGACGACCACGGGCGAGACGGACTCCACGTCGGCGTCGGCGACGGACGGCACCGACTCGTCGACGACGATGATGGCGACCGACTCGTCGACGACCGGCGACCCCGGGATCTGCGGCGACGGCCAGCTCGACCCCGGCGAGCAGTGCGACGACGGCAACAACGAGGACGGCGACGGCTGCGAGGCCGACTGCACCCTGCCGCCGGAGCCGACCTGCCCGGACGAGATGAGCGCCATCAAGTGCGACGGCAACACCAACAACTGGTACCAGGCGATGGAGCTCGGCTGCTCGGACAACCCGGACGAGTCGATCGTCATTATGGACGAGAGCCTGACGTCGAGTAACCCCAACGCCTGGCGGATCGCCAAGGGCTTCGGCACCTACATGCAGATGGGCGAGCTGCTCTACAGCCCGCGCGGCGGCGAGTCCTTCCTCATGGTCTCGACGGGCGTCATCTCCCAGCCGAACGGCCAGGGGATCGTCACCGAGAGCAACAACTCGCAGGTCGGCAACGGCGACAACGGCAACGACGACTCCAACTCGCTGCCGCCGCCGATCAACGTCGCCAAGGGCTCGAACGGGGGCGCCGGTGGGACGCCGTTTGTGGACTGCGACAAGATGGGGGACTGCTCCGACACCCTCTTCGACGCGTGGAACCTCGGCACTGGCGACCCGAATGACAAGCTGTGGTTCACCTTCAAGACGGTGGTCCCGCCGCTCGTCGAGAGCTACTCGTTCAACTTCGCCTACTTCTCGTCGGAGTGGCCGACCTACGTCAACACGCAGTTCAACGACCTGCTGATCGCCTGGCAGACCTCGGAGGCCTACACCGGCAACGTCACCTTCATCGGCGACCAGCCGCTGACGGTGACCTCGCTCAACGGCTACCTCGGCAGCGACGGCTACTCGGGCAACGAGCCCCAGCTCCAGGGCACCGGCTTCGAGTCGCACGCCGGCTCCGACTGGTTCGGCGCCAACCAGAACGTCGTCGCCGGCGAGACGCTGCACATGACCTTCATGATCGCCGACATGGGCGACTCGATCCTCGCCACGCTGGCGATCCTCGACAACTTCCACTGGAACTGCGAGGAGTGCATCCCCGCCGACGATGACGTGTGCAAAGGCGAGGTCCCCGACCCGAACTGCTGCGGCGTCATCGAGCCGCAGTAGCGCGGACGGCATCGCACGCGGCGGCGGCGCGCCGGGCACGTCCCGGTCGCCGCCGCTCGGCGTTCTCGGCGGCTTCGCCAGAGCGGGCGCGCGAGGAGGCGGCGGACGGCTCTGCGCTCTGCGGTGTGAGCGACCGGGTCCGGCGGGCTCCGAGGAGAGCTGCGGGGATCCAGTAGTAGCGCAGGCAGTACCGCAGCGCGAGCGAGGAGGCGGCGGCAGGTCGCCGCCGCGCGGCTCAGCCGAAGAGGGCGAGCGCGAGGAGGTTGAGGAGGAGGATCTCGAGCGCGTAGGTCGTCGCCGCGCCGATCTGCATCGGCGGCGAGGTCGGCCGCGTCAGGTAGCCGAAGGCGTAGAGAACGCGGGCGCCGAGGAAGAGCGCGGCGATCGCCTGCAGCCAGGCCGCGCCGACGCCGTGGGTCTCGGCGAAGAACATCAGGACGGTGACCGTGAGGCCGTGCTCGACGGTGTTGCCGTGGGCGCGGCTCGCCCGGCGGATCGCCTCCTTCGCCGGCTTGTCGAGATCGCGGCCGAAGCGGACGCGCAGGCGCGTCGTGTTGATCGCGAGGCCGGTGAGGCCGACGCCGAGGAAGAGGGCGAAGGTCGCGGTGATCGGGGCCATGGGTGGTGTCCTTTCGGCTGCGTGGCGGAGCGGATTAGCCGGGCTCACCGGCGTCGGGGTCGTCGCCGCGGAGGCGGCTGCGCAGGCGTCGGCCGAAGCGGCCGATCCGGTGGCGCGCGGCCTTGCGGAGCTCCGCGGCGGTCGGCAGCCCGGCGCGCAGGCCCTGCGAGGCGAGCGCGGGCGCCTGGAGGAGCATCTTGGCCAGGTTCATCGACAGCTCGAGCGGCGAGTCGGCGCGCGCCTCGACGGCGACCGTCTCGCCGCTGATCGCGTCCTCGATAGCCCCGCGGGTGATCGTCCGGCTGCCGTCGGAGCGGACCTCGACGACGAGGCGGGCGACGATCGGGAGCTCTGGATCGGCGGTGATGTCCGCCGGAGCGCGGGTCGCCGGAGCGCGCTCACGGGGCGAATCGTCCGCCGCGCGGGGCGGCCCTGGCGGCTTGGGGTGCGGCGGCTCGCCCATCGCGCGGATGGTAGCACGGCGCCGCCTCGGTCGACCCACGTCACCGGTGCCGGGCGCCCGCTCGTGTCCCCGCCGGCGCCTGCTAAGCTCGCCCGCCGTGGACTTCGCCCTCCCTGCGCGGCCGATCAAGATGCAGCTCGTCAGCGGCCGCGGGCACTACGAGGCGGTCGTCGCGGCGGTGCTCAAGGCCCAGCGATCCGTGTGGGTGGCGACGGCCAACCTCAAGCAGATGATGGTCGAGGGGCGGCGGGTCAGCGTCCGCGCGCGCAGCCGCTTCCGCTCGGTGCTCGACGTCTTCGACGAGCTCGCGGCGGCCGGCGTCGAGCTGCGGATCCTCCACGCGAGCCGGCCCTCGGGGCCCTTCCGCGAGCGCTTCGACGCGCTCCCCCGCCTCTACGAGGGCGGCCTCGAGCTGCGCGAGTGCCCGCGGGTCCACCTCAAGGCGGTGGTCGTCGACGGGGCGCTCGTCTACCTCGGCTCGGCGAATTGGACGGGCGCCGGGCTCGGGGCGAAGGGCGAGGGGCGGCGCAACTTCGAGGTCGGGATCCTGACCGACGACGACGAGGTGCTCGACACGATCCAGGAACTCTACGATCGGATCTGGCGCGGGGCGGAGTGCGCCGCCTGCAGCCTGCGCGACGACGGCTGCGAGGCGCCGCTCGATCTCTTCTCCGCCGAGCGGGTGGTGACCGCGAGCCAGCGGGCGCGCCAGGGGAGCGTCGCCGCGGAGGGGGCCGAGACGCGGGCGGAGCCGGCGGCGACGAAGCGGCGGTCGGCGAGCCGGAAGGGGTCGAAGACGAGGACGGCGAAGGAGACGGCGTCGAAGAAGGTCGCGGCGAAGGAGACGCCGGCGAAGAAGACAGCGTCGAAGAAGGCCGCGGCGAAGAAGACGGCGTCGAAGAGGACGGCGGCGAAGAGGACTAGCGCAACTGAGGCCGCGGCGAAGAGGACGTCGCGCAAGAAGACGGGCAAGAAGACGGCGGCGAAGCAGACACCCGAGCCGTCGACCTCCGCCTAGGAGCCTCGCCTCGCGCAGCGTTCGTCGGACCGGCTTGTTCGCACGCCCTACCGCCGCGCGACCCCGCGAACGCCAGAGTTCTAGCGAGCCTGCCCAAAGGGACAGCTGGCTACGGCGCCGAGACGGCGCCGCAGGCCTTGCAGGTGCGCAGCGACGCGTTCTCCTTGACCCGCGCGATCGCGGCCGCAAGCTCGGTGGTGATGTCGGCGAGCTGGAAGGTGTACTCGTGGGTGATCGCGCCGCAGCCGTCGCAGTACCAGCGCAGGGAGTCGACCTCGCCAGGCTGGCGGCGACGCTCGATCACCAGGCCGACGGTGTCGGGGCCGCGCTGCGGCGAGTGCGGGATCCCGGCCGGGAGGAGGAAGACCTGCCCCTCACGGATCGTCACGTCGCGGGGCCCGTCCGCGTCGAAGACCTTGAGCGTGATGTCGCCCTCGAGCTGGTAGAAGAGCTCGTCGCCGGGGTCGATGTGGTAGTCGCGGCGATCGTTCGGGCCGCCGACGACCATGATGATGAAGTCGCCGTCCTCGAAGACGCGGGCGTTGCCGACCGGGGGTCGCAGCTCGTCGCGCCGCTCGTCGATGAAGCGGCGGAGGTCGAAGGGGGCAGGGGTGCGCATCGCCGGCCCACTCTCTCAGGCGGGGGCCGCCCGCGCCACGAACATCTCGCTGTCGTCGTCCAGGGGCTCGCCCGCGTAGCCGCCGTCGACGGCGAGGAGGCGCAGGCCCGCGGCCTCCGCGAGGCGCGGGAGGTCGCGGGCGAGGAGGTAGCGGTGGCGGACGCCGGCGACGATCGGCGCGCCGCCGCCGGCGGGGCGGTGCTCGTAGACGACCGACACGCGGCGCTCGTCGGGCCACCAGCGGCAGGTCTCGTGGACCTCGTAGTCGCGGCCGCGCCAGCGCAGGTCGGCGACCTTGGCCGAGGGATCGACGATCGGCGCCGGCTCTTCCGCGAGCTCGTCGTGGACCGGGTCGACGTAGTAGGCGTCGAAGAGCAGCTCCCCCGCGGGCGCGAGGTGGGCGCGCGCGCGGCTCAGGGCGCCGACGATCGCGGCCTCGTCCTCGAGGCAGTAGAGGCCGCAGTAGGGGATCAGCACGCGGTCGAAGGTGCGGCCGAGCTCGAGGGCGGCGAAGTCGGCCTCGATGAGCTCGAGGCTCGCCGGCGCCGGCCGGATCCGCGCGCAGCCGCGGCGCGCGAGGGCGAGGAGCTCCGGGTCGAGGTCGACGCCGACGAGGTGGGTCTCGGGCGTCGCGATCGCCCGGAGGACGCGGCCGTGGCCGCAGCCGAGCTCGAGCACCGACGAGGCCCCGGCGCAGGCGCGGCGGTAGAAGTCGAGGTCGCCGGGGTTGCCGCGGTGGAGGCGGGCGTAGAGCTCGGCGGGGCCGCGGGGCAGGGGGGTCCGCCAGTCGATGTCGGGCGCGTCGTCGGCCACTTCGTCGGCTCGGGGCATGGCTCTCACGGCGCGTCGAAGGTGAAGGTCGCGCGCACGGCCGCGTGATCCGAGCCGCCCCAGCCGGTCCATGCCATCGCCGTGTCGGCGCGGAAGATCATCGTCGAGCCGGCGACGTGGGCCCCCGCGGCGGCGTCCGAGACGTAGATGTGGTCGAGCGCCTGGGCCTTGCCGCCGTAGATGAGGGTCGTGTCGTCCTCGAGCTCGGCGGCGACGCGGGTGACGTCGGCGGCCCCCTCGAGGGCGGCGAGGGGCGGCGAGCCCGGGGTGTCGTTGAGGTCGCCGCCGAGGACGATCATCGCCTCCGGGTAGTCGACGCCGCGCAGGGCGATCCACTCGCCGGCGCGCTGGCCCTCGGCGAGGCGGCGCCCCGGATCGTCGAAGACCTTCGAGCGGAAGTGGGCGGCGAAGGTGATCAGGCGCTGGCCGCCGACGTCGTGGTGGATCTCGAGGAGCGCCCGGGTGAAGGAGGTCGTGCCGCCCTCCGGGTGCGGGAACTCCTCGTCGAGGTGGGTGAAGACCGCGAGGGTCGGCAGGGTCGAGAGGACGGCCGTGTCGATCGAGCCGGGGTAGCCCTGCTCGCCGAGGTGGATCGCCGTGAACTCCGGCAGGCGCGCGGCGAGGGCGTCGATGCAGCTCTGGTTCTCGATCTCCTGGAGGAGGACGACGTCGGCCTCGAGGGCGGCGATCGCCGCGGCGAGCTCGTCGGCGCGCGCCTCGAAGCCGGCCGCGGTCGCGACCTCCTCGAAGTCGTCGGCGCTGCACTGCCCCGAGTCGCAGACCGTGTCGAAGAAGAGGTGGACGTTGAAGGTGGCGACCGTGATCTCCGTCGACGCGGCGGCGGTCGTCGACTCGGTCTCGGTCGCCGCCGAGCCGCCCGTCGTGTCGTCGGTCTCGCCCGCGGTCGCGCTGCCGGAGCCCCAGAAGGCGCAGCCCGGGAGGAGGAGGGCGGCGAGGAGCGCCGACGTCAGACCCGTAGCGAGCGGGCTCCGTCGCGCGTCACGGTCGCGGGCGTCCATCACGGTACCTTAGCAGCCCCCGGCGAAAGGCGCGCGTGCGGCTCGTCCCCCGCGATCCAGGTCGCTCTGACGGCGGCGCGTGGCGCCCCGTCGACGCGTCGGCCCGCAAACGCGGGCGCGGGGGTCCGCTCAGCCGGCGCACTCGGTCTCATAGTCGGCGCAGCGGAAGCGGACGTGGAAGTGGCGGTCGTGGCCGGGCGAGTGGCGGACGAGGCCGAAGTTGGTCCCCGGACCGCGCGGGAACTGGATCATCCTGCGGCGGACCTCGGCGGGGACGCCGTGCTCCTTGGCGGCCTTGTAGAGGCGCTTTTGCAGCTTGTAGTCGAGGAAGATCCGGCGCGTCATGCCGGTCTCCTCGAGCACGACGAAGAGGCGCCAGACCGCCCACCAGTCGACGCGGCGGCCGAGCGGCGTCAGGTCCTGGCGCAGGCCCTCGCGCAGCGGCAGGCGGACGTCGACGTCGCGGCCGGTCTGGTGCGAGAGATGGCCGCCGATCTTGCGCCCGCGCTCGCGGCTCATCGCGCCGATCGCCAGGCGCCCGGCGTAGCCGGTGTCGGCGCGCCAGGTGTGGATCGCCGTGATCAGGGCGCGGACCGCCGCGGTCGTCCCCCAGGCGGAGCCGGGGTAGCGCAGCTCGTAGGCGTCGCTCTCGGGGATCCTCGCGCCGTTGACGAGGCGGCCGTCCTGCGGTCGGCCGATCCCGTAGGCGCCGGGGCTGACCGCGGCCGCCGGACCCGGGGGCGGATCGTCGCCCTCGATCGCCGCGTAGATCGTCGGGTCGTACCAGACGTCGATCGCGTCGCCGGGGTCGAGGCGACGGCCGACGCGGTGGGCGTTGGCCTTGCGGAGGTCGCTCGGATCGACGCCGAAGCGGTGGCCGATCCGACCCCAGGTGTCGTCCTCGGTCGCCGTGAGGCGGATCTTCTCGCGCGGCGGCGGCGTCCTCTTGGCCAGGATCTTCAGCTTCTTGCCGGCGCGGACCTTCGACCCCGACGGGAGGCCGTTCCACGTCCGGATCTTGCCGGGGTCGCTGCGGTAGCGCAGGGCGAGCTGGCGGATCGTCTCGGTGGGGGCGACCCGGTGGGTGATCCACACGGCCTCGGGGTCGTCGTCGTCGACGCTCTCGTCGTCGTCGCCGTCGTCCGCGGCGTCGTCGTCGTTTTCCGCAGCGTCGGCGTCGCGCAGCTCGCCGGCGGCGTCGACGTCCCAGCGCGGGAGCGCGGCGTCCTCCGCGGGCGCGGCGGCGACGGCCTCCGGCTCCTCCGTCGCGGGCGCGTCAGCGGCGAGCTGGGCGGCGTCGTTGGGCGCGTCGACGGCCGGGGCCGCCGACGGAGGCGGCGCGATCGCGGGCTCGGGGCAGTCCTCGAGGTTCGAGACGATCGGCGCGTCGCCAGCGTCGTCGGCGCACTTGGAGCCCATGGGAGCGGCGGCCGGCTCGATCGCCGGCAGCTCCGCGCCGCCGCGATCGCAGCCGAGGAGGGTCAACGCGGCGATCACGAGCGCGGCGTGGGGGCGGCGAGGCACGTCCCCATGACTGTAGCGCGGATCCGCGAGCCCCCCTGAAATTCCAGAGGATCCGCCGCGCCCGGGCCCGCGGGCCGCCTACTTGTAGATCTCGTCGACGAGCGCCGTGTCGTCGTTGAGCGAGCGGAAGAGCTTCGACTTCAGCTTGCCCTTGGAGGACGTGAGGTTGACCGCCATGCGATCGATCGCCGTCGTCGCCATCACCGTCTGGATGTAGGCCTCGATCAGATCGTCGATGCCGAGGCCGAGGGAGTTGTAGTCCTTGCGGTCCATCAGCAGCAGGCGCGCGTGGTCGGAGTCCCAGCCGCCGTCGGCGCGCTTGACCGAGAGGTTGGTCCCGAGGATGTCCCAGCTCGGCGCCCCCGGCGGGAGGTCGTCGACCAGCGGCATGCGGGCGCGGCGGGCGTAGATCACGAGCGGGCGGAAGCCGTCGGGGCCGCCGCTGATCATCATCCGGAGGTCGGCGACGAAGGTCTGGCCGCGCTTGTTCGGGACCGTGCCGACGTGGAAGAGGCGCCCGTGGGCGCCGCGCGAGCTCCAGTTGTGGTTGCCGATGAGGCTCTGGACGATGAAGCGGTCGTAGTCGCGGGGCGCCGCGGAGAGGAAGGCGTCGAGCTCCGCTTCGGAGGTGATCGTGTAGACGCCCTGGCCGGCGTTGGAGTAGGGGACCTTGATCACCGCGTGGCCGCCGAGGCGGCGGATCCACAGCGGGATCTCGTCGAAGGAGACGTCCCAGATCGTCTCCGGCGTGCGGATCTTGAGGCCGCTGCTCTCGATCTCGGCGTTGTAGAGATCGTAGGCCTTGGCGGCGACGAGCTTGTTGCGGCCGCCGGCGAGGCAGGTCAGCACCGGGTTGAGGATGACGGTCTTGGTCGCCACCGGGATGCGGTTCCACGGGCGCTGCGTGACGTAGCGGAAGGCGCAGCGGATCGGCCGCCAGGTGTCGCTCTGGTCGCGGATCTGGAGGACCCCCTGGTCGAAGCGGGCGCGCGTCTGCGGCCGGCGCTCGGCGGGGTAGCGATCGAGGTCGGGGAACTCGACGAGGTGGACCGTCTCGTCCATCAGGTCGGCGAGCGCGGCGGCGTAGCCCGAGGCCTCCATCGGGTTCTTGTCGTAGATCACCGCGAGCTCGCCGCTCGGGAGCTGGCGGCCGCGGAGCATCGGCAGGAAGCCGCCGACGAGGTTGGCGCGGTAGCCGGCCTGCTCGTCGTTGTCGTCGTAGTGCGGCATCGACTTCTGCCCTGAAGGACAGGAGTTCGTCTCGACGATGACCATCTGCCGCATGCCCTCGGCCGTCGTCGCGTGCAGGAGGTCGCTGCCGGACCAGCGGAAGTAGCGCGGCGTCGTCGTCAACAGCTCGCGCAGCGAGTCCGTCCGCACCGTCGGGTTGAGGTGGACGTAGCGGCGGATGATCCGCTCGTTGTCGAGGTTGAGGAAGAAGCGGACGAGCGGGTGGAGCTGGGCGTTGAGCACCCGCGGGTAGAAGTGCTGGGGAGCGTCGAAGCTCCCCGGCGGGACGAGTCGATGGGTGGGCTCGGGGACCTGCATCGTGTCAGTCATAGACGCGGGGCGAGGATAGCAGCGCCGCCGCTACCACTCGCCCTGGTTCTTCATCGACGCCCACGGCTCGCGCGGCGGCAGGGCGTCGCCGCGCTGGAGGAGCTCGACGGAGATGCCGTCGGGGGAGCGGACGAAGGCCATGTGGCCGT